>NZ_JBEXKC010000062.1:0-47207 GCF_040609475.1 Streptomyces sp. NPDC004667
AGGGCGAAGACGGTGCCTGCGGGGACGGCCAGGTCGATGCCGTCCAGGACGGTCTTGTCACCGTAGGACTTGCGCAGCCCGTTCGCCGCGATGGCGGTCGGCGACGGGTGACTGTCCTGGTGTTTTGAGGTGGACATGACAGACGAAGGCATGGTGCCCTCCCGTTCGAAGGCTGGAATGGATGGGGGAGCGGCTGGGCCGTGAGTCGGGGGCGGAGCCCCTGGCCTCAGACCTTGGCGCGGCGGACGTCGATGTTGCCGTAACGGGTGCGGGCGCGGATCTTCACGGTGTCCTCCGCGTCCCCCGGGGTATCGGACGCGGTGAGCGAGTTGCGGACCTGGCCGGAGCCCGAGTGGACATCGAGCCAGGCCGCCGTGCCCTCCCGGACGCCGACCTCGATGGCCCCGTAGGAGGTCTCCAACTGGACGGTGCCGCGCGCCACTTCACCCACGCGCAGGGTGCCGTGGGCGGTGGTGGCGGTGACCGAGTCCTCGGCGCGACGGATCTCGATGTCGCCGTTGGCGCCGCTCACCCGCAGTTCGCCGGTGGCGGCGTCGACGGTCGTGGTGCCGTGCGAGTTCTTCAGGACGGCGGGGCCGTCGACGACGCCGACGCGCAGGCTGCCGGAGCTGGTGGTGATCTCGGCCGTGCCGTCGATCCGGTCCACGGTGATGGAGCCGTGCGAGGCGGTCAGCTTCAGCGGGCCGGTCGCGTCGAGGCGGACGTCGCCGGACGAGGTCTTCACACGGACCTCACCGAGCCGCCCCTCGCCGACCACCTGGGTCCAGGCGCCGGTCGTGTCGATGCGCGAGCCCATGGGGAGTTCGACCGTCACGTCGACTGTTCCGGTACGGCCGAGCAGGCTGGACTTGGGCGTCCTGACGGTCAGTACGCCGCCCGTGTACGTGACCTCGGTCTGGTCGGCCGTCCGTACGTCCAGGTCCCGATTCGGATCGCGGGGCCGCACCTCGACGACCGTGTCGGGGCGGTCGCCCGCGGTGAACTGGATGGAACCGGCTTCCACGCGTGCGGTGACCGAGACCGGTTCGGGAGTGTCGAAAGAAGGCATGGCTGTCCCGTCCTCTTGGCTCTTGTGGGCGTCCCCGCTGGTGGGACGTGGTGTGGGTGAAGTGGAAAGGGAAGGGGGAGGGCGGCTAGCGGACCCATCCTGTGAAGCTCTGTCCGATGGTCCGGGACTTGTGCGGCGTACCCGGTCGGGCGCCGCCCTCGACCGCCGCCGACACGGCCCGCACCAGCCACGCGTTGACCGACAGGCCCTCACGGCCGGCGGCCTCCTCGGCCCGCGCCTTGAGGTGGGCGGGCAGGCGCAGGTTGACGCGGGCTGTGCCGGTCTCGTCGCCCTCGGCGAGCGCCTGCGCGCCGACCGGTTCGACGGGTGCGGAAACCGCCTCCACGGCGCCGCCGTCGGAGGGCGGCAGCGTCACCACGAAGTCGGGGTCGAGTCCGCGCAGTCGTACGTCGACCGAGCCGGGGGCGAGTTCGCGGGTGATCTCGTCCATCGCGGCGGAGAGTACGTGGAGCATGGTCAGCCGCGTCGCCGACTCCAGGGGAGCGGTGAGCCTCTCGGCAAGCTCCCGGGCTTCGTCGCCGCCGGCTTGGGCGGCCACCGCGAGTTCACGGCGGAGGGTGTCGACATACGGGGTGAGGTCCATGGCGCCATCATGGCGCCATAGTGGCGCCATGCGCAAGGGGTTCGCGGGCGTTCGGGGGCCGGCTTCTGGGTGAACTGGCTCTGACCTGGGGAAATGTGATGGCATTGGCAGGCGCGCGCTGTGGTGTCATCCATGCCCATGGGGCATGGATGTGGCGGATGGAGCCGAGTGGTGCCAGGTGGTGCCAGGTGGTGCCATCAGGGTGTGCGGGGGTGCCTGCGGCCCGGTGCCCGACGGGGCGGTCGCGTCGGGCCCGCGCGGCCCGGGGGAGGCGCTGCCGCGGGACGTCGCGACCCTCGTCGAGGTGCACGTCCGGTCCGTCGCCGACTGGGCACCCCTGGTCGGTCGGGCGGGGCCCGGGCGACTGCCGAAGTCCGTTGCAGGGCATACCGCCGGCGCGGTCGCGGTTGGTGCGACAGTGACCAGGATTCTCGTGACCGGCGCGACCGGCACCACAGGCAGGGGGTCGTCCGCCGGCCGTACGGGCAGGCCTCCAGATCCTTGATCCACGAGCGTGACATCGCGGACGTGGCCGTACGCGTGCTCACCTCGTCCGGGCACGACGGGGCCGCGTACGTGCTCACCGGCCCCGAGTCGATCACTCATGCCGAGCAGGTCAGGATCATCGGTGAGGCCGTCGGCCGCGAGGTGTGGTGGGAGGACCTGCCGGTGGAGGTGGCGCGGAGGCAGTTGACGGCGGCGTGGGGGAACGCGGAGTTCGTCGACGCGAGACTGCGGGCGTGGGGGACGTTCGTGGAGTCCCCCGAGCGGGTGAACGACACCGTGGAGCGTGTGCTGGGGAAGCCGGCGCGGACGTTCCGCTCGTGGGCCGAGGAACACGCGGACGCGTTCCGCTGACCGGCTACCGGGGTGGGCGGGGGTCAGCCGTGCGGATGGCCCGGGTGATGGCCGGGGTGGTGGCCCGGGTTCCCCTGCCAGGGCTGGTACGCCGGAGCGCCGTGTGCCGGCTGCCCGTAGGGAGCCGGGGCCGGGCGGGCGTTGCGCAGCAGCGTCTCGAAATGGTCGTGCAGGTTGCGGGCCTTGTCGGCCGGGGGAACGTACGCGGTGACGGATCCGTCGGTCCGCTGGACCGTCACCACGGCGACGCCCCGCGGATCCACTTGATGCCACACCCCGAGGAGAGCGGTCCCCGCAACCCACCCCGGCTCGGTCTCCGGACCGCCGCCGCGCAGCCGGCGCGCCACCGTTCGCCGGTAGCCCGGAATCAGCAGCCCGGGGAACGTCACCATGACGAACAGGAACAGCAGCACGTTGGCGACCACCCCGGCGGTCCAGTGCAACAGCGCGATGAGCGTGCCGTAGCAGACCGCCACGATGAACACCCACATGCAGGCCGTGACGGCGGCCTCCGGCGCCCCGTTCTTGCGGAGCAGAGTGAACACCCCCACCGAGGCGAGCAGCACCAGTGCGGTGATGCACCCGGCTCCGTCGCCGAAGAGGGTTTCGGCGACGCGGCCGGCGCGCCGGTCCGGTCTGACGACGAAGCCGTGCTTGTGGAACCGGACGTTCAACCGTCCGCCCGGCGTGGCTCTCACGCCCTTGATCTCGTACATGGTGATCACGCTAGCGTCGGCGTTCACCCCGAGGAGGACCGCCCCCCTTCCGCCTGCTCTCCGGACGGGCCCGGTACAGCACACAGCGGCGGAGCGGCCCCTCGGGCACGCTCGGATCCTCGAAGTCGTCGGCCTGATCGCGGGTCATCCCGATGCGCCGCATCACCGCCTGGGAACGGAGGTTGCCGACGGTCGTCGTCGCGATGACCTCCGGCAGCCCGAGGGTCTCGAAGCCGAAGGCCAGGCAGGCGCGAGCGGCCTCGGTGGCGTAGCCGTTCCCCCACGCCGAACGCACCAGCCGCCAACCGACGTCCACCCCCGTGAACGGCATGCCCTCGTCCACCGTGTCCAGGCCGGCACGCCCGAGGAACTCACCGGTTTCCCGTGCTTCGAGTGCCCACCAGCCGAATCCCCGCGCGTCGAAGTCCGCCCGCATACGGGCCACCACGGCGTCGCTCTGCCGCCGCGTCAGCAGTTCCCCCAGGTGTTCGCGCACTTCCGGATCGGCGTTCATCGCCGCCCACGGCTCGAGGTCGGACTCCCGCCACCGGCGGAGCACGAGACGGTCGGTACGCAGCTCTGGCATGCCGGTCAGCAAACGTCATCACGGCCACCGTGTCGACCGGATATTCGGTTGCGACCCGGCGGCGTGGTCGATGCAATGTCCCACACGGTCGCCCGGGTGCGCCCGCCGGGGCGAGTCGACGAGAACGCGAACGACCGGGCGCCGCTCAGCGATCCGGGCGCACCCCGACCGGATCGCCACACGGGAGACACCCACACATGAACACGCCCCCATCGCCTTCCGCTGCGGTACGCACCGACGGACCCCCCGTCCGTATCGGCGCCCTCGTTCCGCTGACCCCTCCCGGCTGGGTCGAGGCGGGGCGGCACCTGCTCGCCGGCCTCGAACTGGCCGTGCGCGAGGTCAACGACACCGGAGGGATCTCCGGAAGCCCACTGGAACTGGTGGTCCGGGACACCGCGGCCGATCCGCAGAAGGCCGCGGCGGCCGTCGACGAACTCGACCGCCTGGGCGTGGCCGCAGTGGCGGGGGAGTACCACAGCGTCGTCGCCCGCACGGCCGCTGCCAGGGCCGACGCCCTCGGCCTGCCGTTCCTCTGCTCGTCGGCGGTGCTCGACGCGCTCACCGAACAGCCGACGCCATGGGTAGCGCGCCTCGCCCCGGCGCAGTCCCACGGCTGGCGGACCTACGCGGACTTCCTCCTCGCCGCCGGCCACAGCCGCATCGCCCTGGCGGTCGATCCGAGCGTCTACTGGGCCTCCGGGACCCGCATCCTGCGGGACCACCTCGCTCCACGCGGCGCAGCCGTCATCGAACTCGACATGCGTGAGCTCGCCCCCGAGGCCGTGTGCGACGCACTCGTCGACCACCGGGCGACGGCCCTGCTGCTCCTGGTCGGCCACCCGGAGCCGACCGTGCCGATCGTCCGGTCCGTCCGCCGCGACCCGCGCCTCGCCGACGTCCTGATCGGCGCCCCGGCCGGGCAGCCGGAATTCTCGCAATGGGCGACGCTGCTGGGCTCCGCCGGCACCGCGGTCCCGTTCCTGCGCTACCTGCCCCAGCACCTCGGCCCACTCGGCGCACGGGTCGCGAAGGCCCTTCGCGAGCGGCTGGCCGAAGCGCCCTCCTTCGTCGCCTTCGAGGGCTACGACACGGTCACCGTCCTCGCCGACGTGCTGCGCTCCCACGGCCCGGACCGGGCGCGCATCGCCGAATCCTGGCCGCACGTCACGGTCGAAGGCACCCGGGGGCGGATCCGGTTCTCCCGCACGCCGGACATCAGCGTCTGGCAATGGGCCTGGGCACCGGTCCAGGTCGTCGACCGGGATCCGGCGGAACCGGCGCGCTTCCGGATCCTCCACACCGGCTGAGGGACGACGCGGGGACGGGGCGGTGCCGTGACCGCCCCCGGGACCGTCCGTAATTCACTTGCCCCGACCGCGGATCAACGCTGCACTGTGGCCCGGCACCACGAGTCGTGGTGCCGGTTCATCGAGGAGGCGGCGGCCCGCAATGGAGATTCGTTCCACGACCGATGAAGACTTCGACGTCTTCGTCGATACGGTCCATGCCGCGTTCGGGCGTTTCCGGGAAACCCCGGTCGACGGCGGCGGACTCTGGTGGTCGGCACTCGAAACCGATCGCTGCCTGCTCGCCCTGACGGCGGACGGGAGGCCCGTCGGCACCGCCGGCGCGCACTCCTTCGAGCTCACCCTCCCCGGTGGGGTCCCCGTTCCGGCCGCCGGAGTGACCGCCGTGGGCGTCCTGCCCTCGCACCGGCGCCAGGGCGTGCTCGGTGCGATGATGCGGCACCAGATCGCCGAGTTGCGGGACCGGGGGGAGTTCCTCTCCGTGCTGCTCGCCTCCGAGGCCCTCATCTACCGCAGGTTCGGCTACGGACCGGCGACCTACACGACGCGCCTGACCGTGCCGCGCCGCGAGGCCGCCCTCGCAGTACCCCGGGCGCGCGCGGTCGCCGGGGCACCGGCGACCGGCTCGGTGGAGGTGCTGCGGCGCGCCGAGTGCGGCGAGATCCTGGAGGAGGTCTACGACCGGTACCGCCGGGCACAGCCCGGTGCGCTGTCCCGGCCGCACCGCTGGTGGGCCCTGGGCGCGGGGCAGCCCCCGGTCGCCCCGGCACCGCGCTACGTCGCCGTCCACCGTGACGCCGACGGAATACCGGACGGGTACGCCAGCTACTCGGTCGACGGACCGGCCACCTTGACGGTCGACGAGACCATCGCCACCGACGACGCCGTCTCCACGGCCCTGGCCCGGTTCCTGCTCGGCCACGACCTGGTCACTCAGGTCGTGTTCAAACGCTTCCCGCCACAGCATCCGCTCCGCTGGCAGCTCGCCGACTTCCGGGCCGGCCAGCTGAGCGACGACACGGACTGGCTCTGGGTGAGGCTGCTGGACGTACCGCGTGCGCTGACCGCACGGGGCTGGTTCACCGACGGCGAGCTCGTCCTCGACGTCGACGACCCGTTCCTCGGCGAACGCAGCCGCTACCTGCTGACCGTCCGGAACGGCACAGCGGACTGCGTCCCGACGGACCGGGAGCCCGACCTGTCCCTGGACGTGAGCGATCTGGGCTCGGTCTACCTCGGAGGCACCGCCCCGAGCACGCTCGTGCGCGCCGGGCACGTCCGGGCCCATCACCCGGACGCGGCCGTCCTCGCCGACGCCCTCTTCCGCGCCGAGCGCACCCCGCACTGCCTCCACTGGTTCTGACGGCGCACCCGCGGCCGGGCCGGTCAGGGAGCCAGCAGGGCCCGGGAACCGGCCGGCCGCGGGGAGGCGATCAGCCGTTCGCCGCGGCCAGGAGCACGTCCACGAGCCGGTCCGCGGCGTCCGGCCTGCCGTACGCACGCGCCCGGTCCGCCATCGCCGCGCGCCGACCGGGGTCGGTCAGGAGCGGGCCCAGAGCGTCCCCGAGGGCCTGCGTCGTGACCTCGCCCAGCAGGGCGACCGCCGCGCCCGCGTCGGCCAGGTGCTGGGCGTTGTGGGCCTGCTCGTTCCCCGCGGAGGTGGCCAGCGGCACGAACACGGCCGGCTTGCCCAGCGCGGTCAGCTCCGCCAGCGTGCCGGCCCCGCTCCGCGACAGCACCACGTCGGCCAGCGCCAGTACGTCGGGCAGCTCCGGCCCGACGAAGCCGGTCAGGTGGTACCGCCCGGCCAGGACCGGGTCGAGGGCGGCGGCGGCACTGCGGAGTTCGTCCACGTTCGCCGGGCCGCACTGGTGGATCACGTTCGCGTAGGTCAGCAGCCAGGGGAGCAGGTCCCGCACGACGCCGTTGATCTGCTGGGCGCCCTGCGCACCACCCGTGACGTACACCGTGGGCAGCCGCCGGTCGAACCCGTACAGCGCCAGCGCCTCGACCGCCTTGTCCGGGTGACCGGACAGCACCTCCGGCCGCACCGGGTTCCCGGTGACGACCGCCCGGTCCCGCACGTCGGCGGGCAGCAGGGCCAGCGACGACTCCGAGGACACCGCGATCCGGGTCGCCGAACTCGCGAGCTTGCGGTTGGCCAGGCCGAGCCGGACGGTCTGCTCGTGCAGTACCAGCGGGCGCCGGTTGAGCCGTGCGGCGAGACCTGCCGGAACCGCCACGTAACCGCCGGTCGCCAGGACGACGTCGGGCTGGAACTCGGACACGATCGCACGGGCCTGTGCCACGCCGAGCGGCACCCGGGCCATGTCCTTCACGTTCGCGGCGGACAGCATCTTCAGCGGGTTCGACGAGCGACGGATCTTCCCCGTGGCCACCGTCTTGAAGGCGATGCCCTCCGCCGGGGCGACACGCGCCTCAAGACCGTCCTGGGTACCGATCCACAGGACGTCCAGGGTGCTGCCCGCGGCTGCGAGACGGCCCTGCAGGGTCCGTACCGCAGTCAGGGCCGGATAGGTATGACCGCCGGTGCCGCCGCCCGTCACGAGCAGCCGGAAAGAACGCGGGAGCGAGGGAGTATCCACCTGGTCACCCTACTGTTCGACGGCCGGTGACCACGACCGGGGGTCGGGCGTCGTCGCGGCGCGACCGTCGCGACGCACGACCCCCGGCCGGTCGCGCCGCGCCCGAGCGCGCCTCGCGAGGGTGCGGGTGCGGGCCCAATTCCCTGTCCCCGGGCGCCGATCCGTCCGTAGGGGGGGGAACGTCGTCCATCTGCACAGGAGCTGGACGGGCCACGGGGGCGTCGAGCGACCTTCGCTCCGCTCGACGGCGGCAGCCGCCCGGGGGCCGGGCCGCGCCGAGGCCGTCCCCCCCCGCCCCGCCCCCCCCGCGATGGGGGCGCGCTCGCGGTCGGGGTATCAGACCCAGGTGTAGTTCGCGTCCGTCACGGCTTCCAGGGCGGGGTTGGCGACCGGTGCGCGGGGGTGGTCCAGGGCGGCGAGCGCGGGCCCGATGGGCGGGAAGACCGGCAGCAGGGCGGCATCGCGGTAGGGGACCCACTCGATGACGCCGATCTCGTGGCCGCCGTCGGGCAGTTCGTCCAGCTCGTGCGTGGCGAGGCGGGCGCGGACCTCGGGGGTGATGTGGAGGCGGTAGATCAAGTGGATCTTGCGCGGGGACGGGGTGGGGCCCGGGCGGGTGACGCGTTGGTCGACGACCCACATGAGGTCACCGCCCTCCGCCTGGTCCACGTCGAGTTCGAGCTCTTCGTCGAGCTCCCGGCGCAGGGCCCGCTGGAAGTCTTCGCCGTCCTCGACGTTGCCGCCGGGAGGGGTGTAATGGACGGAGCCGGCGCGCTCCCGCCGGATGAGCGCGATGTCATCGCCGCAGAAGACGACGGCCCCGGCGCGGACCTTGATCCGGGAGAAGGCGGTCGCGTGGTCGTCGGGAGTGTTGGCCATGGCGCCAGTATCACGGTGATGACCGGGCGGCGTGCCCGGCCGCTCCGGTGTGGGTGACCGCAGGGCCGTGGATCGAGGCGCCTTGACAGCCCAAGTGATTAGGCGCCATATTACTTGCATGACGAGGAACGGAACCGACGGCGAGGCGCCCACGCTGGACCAGGCCAGGCGGCAGGTCGAGCGCTACGGCCTGGAGGTCGATCCGCAGGCGGTGCTGGTCGCGGTGCGCCTGATCTCGGCGGGTGCGAGGGTCGGCCGGGCGGCCGAGGCGCACTTCGCCAGGTTCGGCCTCTCGACGGGGCGCTACCGGCTGCTCGCCGACCTCGAAGACCACGGCGGCGAGAAGACCCCCTCGCACCTCGCGGCCGACCTCGATGTCTCCCGGGCCACGGTCACCGGCCTGCTGGACGGCCTTGAGCGCGAGGGCCTGATCGCCCGTCGCCCGTCCACGGAGGACGGACGGGGCACGGTGGCCGTCCTGACCGCGCGCGGGGCGCAGCGTCTGCGCGACATGGCGTCCGAGCATTTCGGGCGGCTCGAGGCGATGGTGGACGGTCTCTCCGGCGAGGAGCGTGCGGTGTTCCTGGACCTGCTGGCCCGCGTCGTGCGCGGTAGTGCGGCCCTGTTCGCGGACTGACGCGACGCGCATCGGGGCTTGGTCCCGCCCTTGGGAGGGGCCTCTTTTACGGCGTAATAGTTAGCTGCCTAATCATATCGGCGTACGTGGCGCGCTGACCCCGAAGGCCCCGCCGTACCCCTTCGCTTCCCTCCCACGAACGAGAAAGGGGCCAACATGCCCGCAACGAAGGACAGCACCCGCGGAACCCGCGGAATCCGGGCAGCCTCCCGGCCGGCCCGGCCGTTCACCCTGTGGCGAGAGGTGCTGACCGCCTATGCGGCCCCCGCGCTGACGGCCGGTGCCGCCGGAGTCGTCACCGGGCAGCGGGACCTGGCCGTGGCCGCCTGCACCTCCATCGCCGGCACCTCCGCCGTCGTGGCCTTCCTGGTCGGCGCCTGGCTGCGGCACGGAGGGCAGCCCCGACGGTGGACGACCACCATGCCGCGCGTCGTCCTGACCACGGCCCTCGTCCTCGCCACCGTCGGCGCGGCGGCCCCGCTGGGATGGTTCGCCGCCCAATGGCTGCCCTCCCACACCCCGGTTCCCGCCGGCCCGTGGCTGGAGCGCCTGCGCATCGACCTGCCCGCCTCCGCGGCCCTCGCCACCACCATCGTCACCCTGCGCTGGCGCGGCACCACCACGGCCTCCCCGGCATAGCCCGCCCCAGCGACACCCCGGCCGGGCCGCCGTACAAGAACGAGCCCGACCGAACCCACCCCGACCGAACCGAGCCCGACCAAACCCACCCAGGAATGAGCACACGATGATCGTCGTCATGGGAGCCACCGGAGCGACCGGCAACGCCCTGCTCCACCGCCTCCTCGCACTCGGCGCACCGGTCCGCGCCCTGACCCGCACCCCGCACAGGCCCCTCCCCGGGATGACCGGCGCCCACCAACCGCCCGTCGAGGTCCAGTACGCCGACGCCGCCGACCCCCGTTCCCTGCGCACCGCCTTCGAGGGCGCCGACCAGCTCTTCCTCGCCATGGCCAACGGCCCCGCACAGGTGGAACTCGAAACCCGCGTCATCGACACCGCCACCCGGGCCGGCATCGGACACATCGTCAAGATCTCCGCACCCGCCGCCGAACCCGACTCCCCTGTGGCCGTCTCCCGCGGACACCACGCCGTCGAGGAACACCTGCGCGCCAGCGGCCCCACCCACACCATCCTGCGCCCCTACGCCTTCATGCAGAACCTCCTGCGCCTGGCCCCCACCGTCGCCCGGGGCATCATCCTCGGCACGACGGGCGACGCGCCCTGCAACCACATCGACGTCCGCGACATCGGCGACGTCGCCGCAGCCGCCCTCACCAGGCCGGACATCGCGGGCGGCACCTACGTCCTGACCGGACCCGAGGCCGTCACCTACTCCGAACTCGCCGCGAGGCTCACCGTCCTGACCGGAAACCACATCCGCTACGTCAACCTCGCCCGGGACGAAATGCGAGAGGACCTCGTCCGCCGCGCCCACATGCCCACCTGGCTGGCCGACCACGTGACGGAGATCCAGCAGCTCGCCGTGACCCGCCCCGAAACCCCCACCGGCACGGTCGCCGAGATCCTGGGCCGCCCGCCCCGCACCCTCGACGCCTTCCTGCGGGAACACCGCGCCCATTTCCGGCCGCACGGTGCTGCGGACCGGGGGACGGCCTAGGCCGTCTCCTTCAGATCATCGGAGCGTTGGTTGATGTGTTTCGTTGACTGACGCCCAGTGGGCCCGTATTGAGCCGTTGCTGCCGGACCGGACCCCGAAGCGGGGTGGCCGGTGGCGTGATTACCGGGAGGTGATCGACGCGATCGCGTTCAAGTACCGCACCGGCACGCCGTGGATGGACCTGCCCGAGCACTTCGGGTCGTGGAAGGGCGCCCACAACCGGCTGCGGATGTGGGCGGCCGACGGCACCTGGGCCGTGGTCCTGGCGGACAAGGCCTACTCGTCCCGGGCGATCCGCCTCCACCTGTGACGGCGCGGAATCCGGGCTGTGATCCCGCAGCCCGCCGACCAGGCCACCAACCGCCAACGCCTCGGCCGCCGCGGTGGCCGACCGCCGGCCTTCGACCGCGAGGCCTACAAGCAGCGGAACACCGTCGAACGGTGCATCAACAAGCTCAAGCAGTGGCGCGGCCTCGCCACCCGATACGACAAGACCGCCACCAGCTACCTCGCCGGACTCCACCTCGCCGCCATTTTCATCCGGTCAGCCAGGTGATCCGCAGGCAACGGCCTAGCCGGCCGGCGGCGCTGCCGGTCGGCCGGCTCAGGGCTTCCAGACCGCGCGTACGGTGTCCACGTACGAGGCGGCCTGGACGTGCCCCGCCCGGGCGGCGGCGGCACGGCGGCTCTGGTCGAGCATGTTGCGGCCGAACGCCGCGCGCGAGGCGCGGTCGGGGGTGAGGACGGCCACCGAGGCCCCGCCCGCGGCGAGTTCCGCGCCCTGTTCGGTCGCGCTCGGGTGCGGACCGACCGCCTTCGGGATCGGGGCGATGGCGACGACCCGCCGATGGCCGCGGGCAAGCTGGACGTTGGCCGTCGAGCGGCTGCCGCCGTCCATCCAGCGGCGGCCGGCCACCGATACCGGCGGCCAGACCAGAGGTACCGCGCAGCTCGCCGCCACGGCTTCGGGCAGGGTGACGCCCGAGGCGGCGTCGAAGAACTCCAGGGCTCCGGACCGGGCGTCGACGGCAGCCAGGCGCAGGCCGTGGGCGGGCCACTCCCGTACGCCCTCCAGGAGCGTGGCGACCGCGCTGTGGACGGCCGACTCGGGGGCGGTACGGGCAGCCAGCGCGGCCCGGCCGAGTCGCCGGACGGAGCGCTCCGGGTCGCGTGATCCGAGGGCGGCCCACAGGAAGCGGGCGGTCTGGCCCAGGGTGACGGTGACGTCGAGCTCGGGGGCCCCGGCGAGGTTCTCCTCGTACATCGCCTCGGCCGTCACGCCCGAGGCGAGCCGGGCGCCGATCACCGAGCCCGCCGAGGTGCCGATCGTCACGTCGGCGCCGGAGAGGTCCAGGCCCGCTTCGGCCAGGCCCGCCAGCATCCCGACGGTCCAGGCGAGCCCGACCGCTCCGCCGCCGCCCAGTACCAAAGCCGTGTCCGCCATCGTCCGCGTCCTTCCCACGAGTCAACCGGCAACCGGTGAGTATTCCCCGTTTCCCGAGGGGTTGACGTTACCACGCAAAGCGGGGAGCGTTCCCCGTTTCATGCCCGATCGCCGCGTGCCCCCTTGCCCGCACCCCCTCGCGCACGCCGGACCGGGCCGGACCCCTCTGCCGAGTGCCGTTCCGTTTACCCACTCCCCACCCGGCGCTGCATTCCCTCGGCTCACATTTGCCGGCGTCCGGGTGTGTGTAAGGGAACCCCAGTTTGCTTTTCAGTCGATCCCGAGCAGCAGTTCGGTATTCGTTAATTCTTCAACCTTCGTGAAGAGGTGCAGCTCAGGGGCGTGATCGTGAATCGCGGTGACAAGCCGGACCCTGTCCCGCAGCAGGTAGGCGTCGTGGCGGGATCGGACCTTTACTGCGGGCGGAGTGGGAGGAAAGCTGTACGGCGTAAGTGCCTCGCAGATAGCGTTCAGTGCAACCGGAAAAGCCTCTCCTGTCGAATGTGGCGCTCGGGTCGACACCAAGAACCCCCTGGTGGGAGAGGTGAAGGGGGCGACACCGGTCGCCGTCGAGCGTGAAGACCTTGATGGCGGTGCGGAAAATAGTGTGTTCACTCGCGGTCGGCCAGGATTTAACATCCGCAGCCTCTTCGGTCCATGGAGAATTCCGAATGAATAAACCCGGGACGCATTCATCCCCCGGAGTCGGAGTCATTTTCGGTGCACTGCCGGGTGCGCGGGGCCTATCGCCACCCCATACGCTCCCGCGCACTTCTTTTCTGCGCCGGTTGACACCATCCGACAGCACAACAACACCGTGCGCTCGTCAAACCGACTGACGTCCATCGGGCCACGGCTATACGTTTCTTCTTACCGAAGGCATATTCCAACCAGCGGTCCTCGCCGTTGAGAGGGACGGGCATGACGAGCCACGCAACCGAAGTCGACCTCGAAGATCTGCTCCGCCGGGCGCTGGACGCCACCGGTGAGGGCGCGCGTTGGAGCACCGACGCGGACGAGATGTGGTGCCGCCTCACGCCCCTGTCCGCGACGCAGCACCAACAGGGCTGGAAACTGCACGTGTCGGCGACCTCCGCCTCCGCGCCGGCAGTCCTCGGGAAGGCCCTGGACGTGCTGCTGAGAGAGCATTCGGCGTTCAAGTTCGCCCGGTCCCTGGAGCAGGTGAGCGCACTCAACTCCCGTGCCACGCCGCGGGGGAGCTCGGGGAAGTTCATCACCGTCTACCCGCGCTCCGACTCCGACGCTGCCCGGATCGCGCTGGAGCTGCACCAGGCCACGGCGGGCCTGGCCGGCCCCCGGATCCTGTCGGACCAGCCCTACGCCGCGAACAGCCTGGTGCACTACCGCTACGGCGCCTTCGTGGGCCGGCGGAGACTGTCTGACGAGGGACTGCTCGTGTGGTTCATCGAGGACCCCGACGGCAACCCCGTGGAGGACGTGCGCACCGGTCAGTACTCCCCGCCCTCCTGGGCGGTCAGCCCCTTCCCCGCATCGGTACCGGCTCCACCGCGTCCGGAGAAGGCGGCGGCGGGCCCGGTGCTGCTCGGCGGTCGCTTCTCGGTCCGGGAGGCGATACGCCACACGAACAAGGGCGGCGTCTACCGGGGTACGGACGCCACCACGGGCGCACCCGTCGTCATCAAGGAGGCCCGGCCCCACGTGGAGGCCGACGCGTCCGGCAACGACGTACGCGACTGGCTGCGCGCCGAGGCCCGGACACTGGAGAACCTCACCGGCACGGGCCTGGCACCGGAGCCCCTCGCGATGTTCGAGCACGGCGGGCACCTGTTCCTGGCGCAGGAGGAGATACCGGGCGTCCCCCTGCGGAACTGGGTCGCCGAGCACTTCCGCGACGTCGGCAGTGAGCGCTACCGCACCGACGCCCTGGCCCAGGCCGGGCGCCTGGTGGACCTCCTCGCCGCGGCGCACGCGTGCGGGTGCGTCCTGCGGGACTTCACCCCCGGCAACATCATGGTCCGGCCGGACGGTGAACTGCGCCTGATCGACCTCGAACTCGCCGTCCTGAAGGACGACGACCCCCTGCCGACGACGGTGGGAACCCCGGGCTTCAGCGCCCCCGAGCGGCTGGCGGACGCACCCGTCTCCCCGACGGCCGACTACTACAGCCTCGGCGCCACGCTGTGCTTCGTCCTCGCCGGGAAGGTACCCAACCTGCTGGCCGAGGAGCCCGCCACCAGATCCGCGGAGCAGCGGCTCGCCGAGTGGCTGGCCGCCTGCGGACGCACGCTCCGCCTGCCGGACGGCCTCCCCGAGACGATCCTCGGGCTGATGAAGGACGATCCGGCCGAGCGCTGGGACCCGGCCAGAGCACGCGCGGCCCTCCGCCGCGCCGGCAGGACGCTCCCCGGGCACCCCGCCGCCGGGCCGACGGGCCAGGACCCCGGGCGCGACGCGACGGCGGCCTCGATCGAGGGGATCGTGGACCACTTCCTCGATGCGATGACCCCCGGGGACGAGCGGCGGCTGTGGCCCGTTTCCACCATGGCGGGGGAGACCGACCCCTGTACCGTGCAGCAGGGCGCGGCCGGTGTCCTGGCGGTCCTCACCCGGTACTTCGAGCTCACCGGTGATCCGCGCCTGCCGGAGGCCATATCCACCGCGGGCCACTGGATCGCGGCCCGGACGGACACCCGCTCCACGCGCCCCGGCCTGCACTTCGGGGGCCGGGGAACCGCCTGGGCCCTGTACGACGCCGGACGCGCCGTCGACGACCGCACCCTCACGGACCACGCGCTGGCCCTGGCCCTGGCTCCGCAGGAGCCGACGCCCAGTCACGACATCACCCACGGCTCCGCGGGCAGTGGACTGGCCGCCGCCCACCTGTGGCACCGCACCGGCGACCCGCGCCTCGCCGCACTCGTCGCCGACGCGGCCGACCGGCTGGCCGCCGCCGCACGGCCCGAGCCGTCCGGCGTGAGCTGGCCGATCCCCGCGGAAGCCGTCGCCAAGGAAGCCGGCAAACGCTACCTCGGCTTCGCCCACGGAACCTCCGGCATCGGATGCTTCCTCCTCGCCGCCGCTGCCGTCACGAACCGCCGGGAGCACCTGGACCTGGCCCTGGCGGCGGGGGAGGAGCTGGTGGCCACCGCCATCATGGTCGGCGAGACGGCCCAGTGGCCGGCCCAGGCCGCGGACGTGCCCACGGCCCCCTACTGGTGCCACGGTTCGGCGGGAATCGGCTCCTTCCTGGTCCGGCTGTGGCAGACCACCGGGGACGACCGGTTCGGCGACCTCGCCCGCCGCGCCGCCCGCGCCGTCGTGGAACGGGCGTCCCGCGCACCCCTCACCCAATGCCACGGACTGGCGGGCAACGGCGACTTCCTCCTCGACATGGCCACGGCCACGGGGGATCCCGCCCACCGCACGTCGGCCGAGGACCTGGCCCGCCTCATCGTCGCCGAACGGGCCCACCGCGACGGCCACGTCGTCTTCCCCAACGAGTACGGGGACGTCTCGACGGGCTGGAGCGACGGATCCGCGGGAATCCTGGCGTTCCTCCTGCGGACCCGCCACACAGACTCCCGGCACTGGATGATCCAGCAGCCGGGTTGAGCGGCAGGGAACCTGCCGCCCACCTCACAGAGAAGGAGAAAGCCATGGAGAACCGCGACCTCGAACTGCTGGCTCACCTGCACGCCCTTCCGGAGACCGACCCGGTCGGCGCCGACGGTGTGGCGTTCGCCAACACCTGCGAGTGCGTCGGCCTGCTGACGCTGCTCAACACCGTCTGTGTGGGCATCAGCTGTAACTGACCAGGTGCCGAGCCCCTTCGGATCCGGTACCGCCCAGCGGTCAAGACGACGGCGGTCCCGTTTCCGAGGAGCTGAACACCGGCCCCGCCGGGAGGGAGCACCCGTGCTCCCTCCCGGTCGACGCCCGAACGGAACAAGACGAAACGGGCCCCACGAACCTCCGGCCGGCGGCTGCCCCACCGGCGCCGCCGGCCGGAGCGTGGCCCCTCCACCACCCCACGCCCGAGTCCGCAGACGACACCCCGCAGACGAGGACCCGACCATGCAGCCACACGCCGGCGGCGACGCCCCCGCCCAGGCACCCGCCCCGACGCCCGCCCTCACGAGCCCGCACGCCACGGGGGCCGCGCCCGAGCCGGCGTACGCCATCAGCACACGCGGTCTGGTCAAGAGCTACCCGGGCCCGGACGGCACCACCACCCACGCCGTTCGCGGCCTGGACCTGGACGTCCGGCAAGGCGAAACCTTCGCCTTCCTCGGCCCCAACGGCGCGGGGAAGTCCACCACCATCGCCCTGCTGTGCGCCCTCGCCCGCCCCACCGCCGGAGAGGCCACGGTGGCCGGCGCCGACGTGCTCGGCCAACCGGACCAGGTGCGGCGACAGGTCGGCATGCTCTTCCAGCACAGCGCCCTGGACACGGACCTGACGGCCGAACAGAACCTCCACATCCACGCACGCCTCTACGGGATGAGCCGCCGCCACGCCCGCCGGCGCGCCACCGAGACCCTCGAAGCCGTCGGCCTGACCGACCGGCGACGCTCCCCGGTACGCACCCTCTCCGGCGGCATGCGCCGACGCCTGGAGCTCGCCCGCGGCCTGCTGCACGAACCCCGGATCCTGTTCCTCGACGAGCCGACCACCGGACTCGACCCCCACGCCCGCGCCCAGGTCTGGGAACACCTGCGCGCACTGCGCGACCGGCAGGGCACCACGCTCTTCGTCACCACCCACTACCTGGACGAGGCGGAGAACTGCGACCGCCTCGCCATCATCGACGCCGGCCGCCTGGTGGCACAGGGCACCCCCCTCGCGCTCAAGGCCGCGATCGGCGACGACCGGGTGGTCCTGCGCACCAGCGACGACCCGGCCGCACACCACGTCGTACGCCGGACCGCCCCGCCGGGCACCCTCACGACCCTCGACACCGAGGGGATCAGCCTGCGCGTGCCGGGCGGCAGCTCCTGGATCCCCCGCCTGTGCGCGGCCCTGGAAGCCCACGGCATCCCCGTCCGGGCCGCCTCCGCGACCCCGCCGACGCTCGACGACGTCTTCTTCCACCACACCGGCCGCAGCATCCACACCGCCCGCCCCCACCCCACGCCCGCCACCACCCAGCCGACCGGAACCACCCAGCCGCCCGGAACCACGGCGACGACCGGAACCACGGCGACGACCGGGGGGAGCCCGTGACCACACCCGCCCTCAAGAAGCCCGGAGCCCCGGACACCCCCGGCAGCCCCGACGCCGAGGCCCCCGCGCCGCCGCACCGCCTGCGCCGTGAACTGCGCGCCGTCCACGCTCTGGTCCACCGCGATCTGCTGCGCCTGTCCACCCAGCGCACCCACACCGCCCTGATGCTGATCCAGCCGGTGCTCTACCTCTTCATCCTCGGAGGCGGTCTGGCCGCCCTGATCCCCAACTCCACGCTCGGCGTCGGCTACCAGACCTACCTGTTCCCCGGCATGCTGATGATGACCGTCCAGACCCCGGCCATCATGGTCGGCATCCGCCTGATCACCGACCGCCAGAGCGGCTACCTGCGCGAACTGCTGATGGCCCCCGTACGCCGCTCCACCCTCCTCCTGGGCAGCTGCGCCGGAGGCACCACCGTCGCCGCCGTCCAGGGCGCCGTCCTGCTCGCCCTCGCCGGAGCGGTCGGCCTGCCCTACGATCCGCTCCTCCTGGCCCTGCTCCTCGCCGGCATGGTCCTGGCCTCCTTCACCATCACGGCCCTCTCCCTGGCCCTGGCCGTGACCCTGGGCCGCCCCGAGGTGTTCCACATGCTGCTCGGCCTGGTGATGATGCCGCTGCTGTTCCTCTCCGGCGGCTTCTTCCCACTGGAGAACCTGCCGGGCTGGGCCCGCTCACTGGCCGCCCTCAACCCCCTGGCCTACGGAGTGGACCTGCTCCGGCGCAGCATCACCCTCCGGGTACCCGACCGGGCGGCCGTGGCGGGCCTCGAATGGTTCGGCCAACAGCCCCCGCTCCTCCTCGAAGCGACGGCCCTCCTGGCGACCGGGGCCCTGGCCCTGCTCTGGGCCGCCCACCGCTTCAACCGCCCCGAATGACCCCGCGCCGCGCCGTGATCCCGACCGGTCAGGGCGTGGGCGAGGCCTCGGTGAGGGACATCCAGTCCCGGACCGCCATCCGGTGCGAACCGCTCGCCGTGCCCGTGGCCACCGCTTCCGCGTCCTCGACGGAGCACGGCGTTCCCCCGCGGGTCAGCAGGACCAGCGGCCATCGCGGACCCGCGTCGGCCGGTCCTCCGTCGAAGGCGGCCCAGTCCCAGGGCCCGTCGAACCGCCACGCCCGCCCGGCGGCGTCGGCGACCTCGTCGCCCGCCCGGAGCCAGGCGTACGGACGCATCAGCAGCTCGAAGGTGAAGGGGATCCCGTCGCCGGGATGGATGGGGTACCCCGTGCCGTCGAGATGACTTTCTTCCGGGAACTCGCGATAGGACAGGCCACGACGCAGCACGCTCACGGTCAGACGCGGGCGCGGCAGCCAGCCCGTCTCCGGCGGGGGGGGGGCGTGGTGGTCGACGGCCGTCACGTGCACCACGGTCGGCGGCACTCCGACCCGGCACGTGTCGCCCGCCCTCAGCTGCCCGGGCGGCGCTTCGGTCCGGAACAGTTCCGTCTCCACCTCGGGCGAGGTGCGCCCGTTCCCCTCCACCCCCAGAGCGACGATCCCGTTCCAGTGCAGGAATTCACTGCCGGTGTCGATCTCCCACCAGGGCCACCGCACCGACACGTGGTCCCACGTCACCCCCCGCTCGACTCGGGCAGGCGTGAAGGGACAGGCGACCGACAGCACGTCACCGACCCGGAGTTCCCCCACATCCATCATCCGGCCAGGGTAAACAGGTCGGAGGAGACCACGAACGGGCACCGCGGACCGTGCCGGTTCGACGAGCCCCTTCAGACCTTGTCGAGGTAGGTGAGCACCGCGCGGACGCGGCGGTTGGTGTCGTCGTCGTCCGTGACGCCGAGTTTGCCGAACAGGGAGGTCGTGTACTTGCTGATGGCGCCCTCGCTGAGGAAGAGGCGCCGCGCGATGGCGTGGTTGGACAGCCCCTCGGCCATCAGGCCCAGTACGGAGTACTCGCGTTCGGTGAGCCGCCCCAGGCCCCGGTCGGGGGCGCTGCCGGACAACAGCTTCGCGATCACGGCCGGGTCCATGGCGGTGCCGCCCTGCGCCACGCGCTCCAGGGAGCCGATGAACTGGTCGGCGTCGAACACGCTCTCCTTGAGGAGGTACCCGACACCTCCGGAGCCGTCCGCCAGCAGTTCGCGGGCGTACAGCTGCTCGACGTGCTGGGAGAGGATCAGGACCGGTAGGCCGGGGACCTCGGCGCGGGCGGTGAGGGCCGCGCGCAGGCCCTCGTCCGACTGGGTCGGAGGCATCCGGACGTCGACGACGGACACGTCCGGGCGGTGCGTCCGCAGTGCTTCGAGCGTCTCGGGCCCGGTGGCGGCCGTGGCCACCACCTCGTGCCCGAACGCCTCGATCAGGCGGACCAGCCCATCGCGCAGGAGGTACAGGTCTTCGGCTACGACTATTCGCATGGTACGGCCATCCTCACACGCGTCGGCCCGCCCGGGGGACTGCTGATCGCGAGCGTGCCGTCGAAGACGGCCAGGCGCCGGCGCAGGCCGGCGAGCCCGCCGCCGGGCCGCGCGTCGGCCCCGCCCCGGCCGTCGTCCTCGACCTCCACGACGATGCCCGTCTCGTCCCGTACGAGGGAGACGTGCGCCCGGCCGGCTCCGGCGTGCTTGACCGCGTTGGTGAGGAGCTCCGCGACGCCGAAGTAGAGGGCGGACTCGATCGGCGGGTCCAGGCGCAACGGGCCCGCGGCGCGGACGGCCACGTCCAGGGGGACGTCCAGCGCGAGCGCGCGGACGGCGTCGACGAGCCCCCGTTCGCTCAGGACGGGCGGGCTGATGCCCCGGATCAGTTCGCGGAGTTCGGTCAGCGAGGCGACGGCCCCCGCCCGCGCCTCCCGCATCAGCGCCTTGGCCTGCCCGGGGTCCCGGTCCATCAGCGCTTCGGCGGTGGCCAGACAGAGCCCGAGGGCCACGAGCCGGGCCTGAGCACCGTCGTGGAGGTCCCGTTCGATCCGGCGGATCTCCGCGGCCTGCGCGACGGTGGCGTCCGCGCGCTGGGAGGTCAGCTCGTCCACCCGCTCGGCCAGCACCATCGCCGGTGAGGGCCGCAGGAAACGGACGGCCACCCGGTGGAGGGACCGCCAGGCGAACGGGCCGCAGCCGACGGCCAGGACCAGGGCGCCCGCCCCGACGAGACGCGCGGCGGTTCCGGGCCGGGCGAACCCGAGGACAGCGACGGCCAGCGCGGCCGGCGGGAGGGCGGTCACCACCCCCGCGGTGAGCGGGGCGACGACGGCGAACCGGAGGTCACGCCAGGTGGCGGGGTCGCTCCACCACAGCCGCATCCGCTGGTCCATGACGGCGTCCCGGCGGCTGCGCTCGTAGCTGAAGCCGTTCCACCAGTACCCGGTGGACAACTGCATCACCGGCCCGGCCTCCAGGTACCCGGCGGGAATGTCGGTGCCGGCCCACCGCGCGACGAGGAACCGGACCGCCCGGCAGACGGTCCGCGACAGGGCGAGCGTGCCCGCGCACACGATCACGGCCGGCCCGATCCACGACCACGGGTGCTCCGCCCCGCACCACACCCCCAACCCCACGGCGGCGGCCCACACCACCGGCACGATCAGGCAGACGGCAGCGGCCGCACACGTCCGCCCGAACCCCACCCCGGCCCCCACCACCCATGAACCCACACGTCCCATGACTCCCCCTCACTCCTCGTTCGACACCCCCACTGTGCACCGCCCGGAGCCCACGAGGTCCCGGCCCGGCGGGGGAGTGGGCCTGGCCCCACCCCCCTGTGGGTCCAGGCCGATACCGGTCGCTACGGCCGCTCCGTAGCGTCGTGGCCATGGAAACCAACGCGAACACCACGACCACCGACCCGGACCTCCTCAACACCCCCGCCGCGCGGGCCGCCTTCGGCGCGACCCGGGCCGGCATCAAGATCTACGGCGCGCTCACCGCCGCCGCCCTCCTCGCGGTCATCGCGGTGGCGAGCACCGGCCACCTGGTGAACCCGTTCATGTGGATCCGCGCGATCCTGCTCCCCCTCATCGCGGTACTGCTCCACCGCCTGGCCGTCTCCGCCTCCCAGGGCTCCCGCCGGGCCTTCGAGCGCCTGCGCGGCATCTCGGCCGTCTTCCCGGTCGCGATCGTCGGTGTCGACCTGATCCCGGGCGTCTGCCCGTGGTGGTACGCGGCGGTGCAGGCGCTCTGCGTACTCCCGGTCATCCGCATCGCCTTCACGATGCGCGGCGCGCCCCTGCGGGCGGCGTTCCCGAAGACACGTTGAGCCGTGAGAAAAAGGTGACGTGATCTGTCACCTTTGGCATGCACGGTGGTGACATGGACAAAAACACCGACACGACCGCCCGGCACCTCGACCACAACACCCCCCTCGCCGACCGGATCGCACTCGTCGCCGGGGCGACCCGCGGCGCCGGACGTGCCCTCGCCGTCGAACTCGGCCGCGCCGGCGCCACGGTGTACGTCACCGGCCGCACCACCCGCGAGCACGTCAGCGAGGTAGGCCGGACCACGGAGACCATCGAGGAGACCGCGGAGCTCGTCACGGCGGCCGGCGGCACCGGCATCGCGGTGCCCACCGATCACCTGGACGAGGATCGGGTACGGGCCCTCGTCGGCCGGATCGACCGCGACCGGGGAAGGCTCGACATCCTCGTCAACGACCTGTGGGGCGGCGAGCACCTGACGGCCGGTTCCGTCTTCGGCAAGAAGAGCTGGGAGACACCGCTCGCCGACGGACTGCGCATCCTGGAACTCGGAGTGCGCTCGCACGTGATCACCGCGGCACTCGCCCTCCCGCTCCTGATCCGCTCGGACGCGCCGCTGCACGTGGAGGTCACCGACGGCACGGCGCGCTCCAACCGCCGCTACCGCGAGAACCTCTACTACGACCTCGCGAAGAACGCCCCCATCCGGATCGCCTTCGGACTGGGCCAGGAGCTGGCGGAGTACGGGGGCATGGCGGTGGCCGTCACACCGGGCTTCCTGCGCTCGGAGCAGATGCTCACCCACTTCGGCGTCACGGAGGAGAACTGGCGCGACGCCGTGGCGCAGGTGCCGGACTTCGCCATCGCCGAGTCCCCGTACTACCTCGCCCGCGCGGTCGCCGCCCTCGCCGCCGACCCGGCCCGGGCGGCCCGCTGGAACGGGAAGTCCGCCTCCAGCGGGGACCTCGCCAAGGCCTACGGCGTACGGGACCTGGACGGCAGCCGGCCCGACGCCTGGGCCTACTTCGAGGACGTCGTCTTCGGCGGCAAGGACGGCTCACCGGACGACTACCGCTGAACCTCCGGCTCCGCGCCGTACAGGGCGGCGAGGGCCTGCGCGTGCTCCCGGAAGCGTGCGCGCAGGCCCGGCGGAGCCAGTACCTCCACCTCCGCGCCCAGGCCGGTCAGCTGGGCGAAGGCGACGTCGTCCGACTCCACCGGCAGGTCGAGCGTGACGCGCCCGGCGGGGTCCGGCGCGGACGCCGACGCCAGCGCCTCGCCCACCCCCGCCGGATCCGCCACGGCGGGCAGCCGGCGCAGCCCCCGCTCCGTCAGACGTACGGTGACGGTCGCGCGCAGCAGCGCCCGGGCGAACCCGGCGGCGTGCTCCTGCCAGTGCGCGGCCAGGTCGAACGACGGTTCGCGGACGAACGGTTCATCGGCGCCGGGGGCCGGGGACAGCGCGGTGACACGGTCGACGCGGTAGGTACGCCAGGCGCCGCCCCGGCCCGGCCGCCCACCCGGGACACGGCCCACGACGTACCACACCCCCGCCTTCAGGACGAGCCCGTACGGCTCCAGCAACCGGATCACGCTCCGGGGCGCCGCGCCGTCCCGCCCGGGCCGCGCGTACGCCAGCTCGACCGCGCGGTCGGACCACACGGCGCGCGCCAGCTCCGGCAGCAACTCCGGCGCCGACGGCTCGCGGAACCAGGCCGGGGCGTCGAGGTGGAAGCGGCGCACCGACGACTCGGCCGCCGCACGCAGCGACGGGAGCAAGGTGGCCGACAGCTTCAGCCGGGCCGTGTCCGCGGGGCCCGACAGCCCGAGATCGCGCAGGGCCGCGGGCAGACCGGAGAGGTAGAGCGTCTCCGCCTCGGTGGGATGCAGCGTGGTCAGCCGGGTCCGGTGGCCCGGCGCCAGGTGGTAGCCGCCCGTGCGACCACGCTCGGACCGGACGGGAACGCCCGCCTCCTGCAGGGCCTGGGCGTCGCGGATCACCGTACGTTCGGAGACGCCCAGCTCCCGGGCGAGGGACGCGGCGGTCAGGCCGGGGCTCGACTGGAGGAGGAGGGCCATACGGATCAGGCGGGCAGCACGCATGCCCACAGCATCGCGGACCCGGCGCCCCGGACCCAGCGCGCCCGAGCGGTGGCCGCTGCGGAGGGGGAAGACGGGGGCACGGCGCGGGCACGCGCCCGGTCGCGCGAACCGGCCGTCACCCGGTGGTGTGAATGTCCTCGCGCGGGCCCGCGGGGGCGCTCGAAGCCGTGGTCCGAGGGGTGGTTCGTCCGGCCTACACTCCACGCACATGTCGCTATGGCTGCTCAACCACTACAGCACCACCACCCTGGCCGTCGTCGCCGTCGGCGGAACCGTCCTCCTCGCCGTCGCCGGCAGCGTGCTGCTGCGCCGTAGGTACCCGTCGCTGGCCAAGGGTGAGCACAACGACATGGTCGGCGTGACCCTGGGGATGTTCGGTGCGATCTACGGGATCATCCTCGCGTTCGTGATCGTCACCCTGTGGACGCAACTGGAGGACACCCAGACCATCGTCGCCTCCGAGGCCACCAACGCGGCGCTCATCACCCGTGACGCCGGCGCGTTCCCGGAAGCGGTGCGCGCCCGTCTCGATGCGGCCGTGAGCGGCTACGTCCACGCCGTCGTCGAGGACCAATGGCCCCTGATGCGTGCGGGAAACCCCAGCTACGGGGCCACGGAAGCCCATCTGCAGGACGCGTTCCGGGTGCTCCAGACGTACGAACCGCAAGGCCAGGCACAGCAGGTCTTCTACGAGCAGGCCGTCGGCCATCTCAACGACATCGCCTCCCAGCGCCGCGCCCGCATCACCATGGCCCGCCGGGAACTGCCCCCGCTGCTCCAGGCCCTGGCCTTCGGCGGAGCGCTGGTCCTGATCCCGCTCACGTTCCTCTACGGTCTGCGCAAGCTGAGGGTCCAGGTCCTGTTCGTCGCCTCGGTCGCCGGGCTCGTCGGCTTCAGCCTGCTGCTGGTCTTCGTCCTGGACCGCCCCTTCTCCGGGGACCTCAGCGTCAGCCCCGCCCCGTACCGGGAAGGAGCCCTGGCCCGGTACTGGACCCCGTGAACCGGCGACACGGCGCCCACCCGGCCCGAAGAGCGCGGCCCGCCCCTGCCCGCGACGGGGCAGCGGCCTGCGCGGCACCGGCGTGGCCGGCTTGACCCGTCGGGCCGCGGGCCGCAAAGTCGAGACGGGCACCAATCGGCCTCCGCCGCCCCCGCCCACTGGGCACGCGTGCGCATCGCCCGTCCGGCGACCCCGGGCGGCCCTGACCTCCGGGAGCGGTTGTGCCGATGGTCGTCGACCTGGTCGTGATCGGTACGGCCATCACCCTCGGACCGCTGCACAACAGCGGTTTCATCCTGCTGCTCGCGTCGCGCCGAGGTGTGCGCAAGGGCCTCGCCTTCCTGCTGTCCTGGCTGGCCAACCTGGTCGCCGTGGTCGCCTGCGTCGTGCTCCTGACCGGCGGGACGCCACCCGTTCACCACAGCACGCCGTCAACCGCCGCGGTCGCCGCCAAACTGGCCATCGGCGTCGGCCTGGTGCTGTTCGGCGGCTACCGGCTCCGGCGGCCGCCCCGCCCGCGCCGGCCACCGAGCTGGACGGCCCGCGTGGACAACGCCTCACTCGGCACCGCCGCCGCGCTCGCCTGGCTGCTCCAGCCGTGGGCCCTGGTCGGCGCCGGCGCGGCCACGGTCGTCGACGCCGACCTCTCCTCCTTGTCCGACTGGCTCGCCCTGACCGGCTACTGCCTGCTGGCCACCCTCAGCCTCCTGGTCATGGAGCTGTACACCGTCTGGGCGCCGGACGCCGCCCAGACCCGGCTGCACGCTCTGCGGACCTGGCTGGAGCACCACCAGGACCAGCTGATCGTCACCCTCTCCCTGCTGGCCGGAGTCTGGCTGACCGCGAGCGCCATCTTGGCGCTCGTCACCTGACGACACACCCTTCGCCGGCCGGAATGGCGCGGTGTTGAAACGGGCCTGCTCCGGCAGCGCGGAAGGACACGCGTCGGGCCTGTCACTTCCATGCGCGAAACGCAAGCGGTGCAGCCGAGTGTGTGTGATCATCTCACTTTCGCGCGATATTCCGCCCACACCTTGGGTGATTTCAAAGAATCCGATCCGTCCGCACGCTGATAGTTTCCTGGCGTTGACGTTCCGGCCTTCGGGCATTCGGGCGTTCCGACAGGCCGAAAGCGCGGGGGAGCGCACACGGTCCACGCCCGCTCGGGGAATCCCGGAACCACGTCCGCGTACGCCCGGCCACGAACCGGGGGCCGGACACGGGGGGAACGGCGGGCGGGAGTCCGGACCGGTTCCACGGGCCCGCGCGGCGCCTGCCGGACGGCCCGCCCCGCACCTCCCAGGAGCCCCCGTGTCTTCCGCGCCGTCCGCCCGGCCCTACGCCGCCCACCCCCACCTCCACGGCGACCTGCTGGTCTTCACCGCCGACGGCGAGGTGTGGGGCGTTCCCGTCTCCGGCGGCCCCGCCAGGCGGCTCACCTCGGACCGGGCCCGCGCCGCCCACCCCAGAATCTCACCGGACGGCACCCTCCTGGCCTGGACCTCGCACCGCGACGGCCTACCGGAGGCCTACGTCGCCCCCGTCGACGGCGGACCCCCGCGCAGGCTCACCCACTTCGGCCACGCCCGCACCCGGGTCGCGGGCTGGACCCCGCGCGGCGAGGTGCTGGTCCTCACCGCCCAGCACACCCACTCTCCGCTCGCCACCTGGGCCTGGGCCGTCGCCCCGGACGGCGGCCCCCCGCGTCGCCTGCCGTACGGGCCGGTCGGTGACCTGGCCGTCGGGCCGGAGGGGGAAGTGCTGCTGCGCAGCGTCACGATGTTCCCGCAAGCCGCCCACTGGAAGCGCTACCGCGGCGGTGCCGTGGGCCGGTTGTGGCTGGCACGCCCCGGAGCCGGTCCGCACGACACCGAGGCCGGTGCGGACCTCCGGTTCGAGCCCGTCGTGCCCGCGGGACACGGCGACCGCGAAGCCGACCTCGAATGCCCGATGTGGTTCGCCTCGCCGTCCGGGACGGGGCGCCGCATCGGCTGGCTGAGCGATGCCGGAGGAGGCCGCGCCCGGCTGTGGTCGAGCCCGCAGGACGGCTCCGACCCGCGCCCGCACACCCCCGACGGCGTGCACCCGGGCTTCGCGGCGCGCAATGCCGCCACCGACGGGACACGGGTCGTGTACCAGAGCGGCGGTGACCTGTGGCTGCTGGCGGACACCGCGTACGGCACCGAGCCGGTCAGGGTCGACATACGCCTGACCGGGGCCCGCCCGGGGCGGGCCCCGTACCGGGTGTCGGGCACGCGGTGGTCGGGCGACTTCGCGGGGGTGCACGGCGCCCCGGGCTGCCTGCTGGAGGTACGCGGCACGGTCCATCTCCTGCCCGACGCCGACGCCGACGCCGACGCCGAGGCCGATGCCGACGGTCATGACGCGGACGGCGGCCACCACGCGGTCGGCGACGGCGACGGCGACGGCAAGGGAGTCCCGCCCCTCCTGCTGTCGCACCGCCCCGGCGTACGGTGCCGGATGCCGAGGGCCCTCGGGGCGACGGGCCGGATCGCCTGGGTGTCGGACGTCGCGGGCCGCGACGCCCTGGAGATCCTGGACCCGGCAGTGGACCCGGCCGTGGACCCGACCCCGCACTCCGCCCCCGCCCCAGACCCCGCCCGTCCCTCCCCGCCCCGCGTCCTCGCGGCCGGACGCCTGGGCCGGGTCATGGAATGGCGTGCCTGCGAGCGCGGCAGGTCCCTGGCCGTCGCCTCCCACGACGGCCGCGTCCTCGTCGTGGACGCCGCCACGGGCGCGGTCACCGAACTCGACCGCAGCGCGCACGAGGAGGTCTCCGGGCTGGCCTTCTCCCCGGACGGGAAGTGGCTCGCCTGGTCCCACCCCCGCCCCGAAGGCCTGCGGCAGATCCGGCTCGCCCCGATCGGGGGCGGCCCCGTCGTGGAGGCGACCGACGGGCGGTTCCGTGACGAGTCGCCCGCCTTCACCCCCGACGGCGCCCACCTCGCGTTCGTGTCGGACCGGGTGTTCGACCCGGAGTACGAGACACACGTCCTGGACCTGGCGTTCCTCGCCGCCAAGCGCCCCCACCTGCTGACCCTCGGCGCCGACACCCCCTCCCCTCTCCTGGAGCCCCTCCCGCTCCCCGCACCGACCGCCGCCGCCCCCGCCCCGACCGTGGTCGATCCCGTGGGCCTGGGGGACCGGATCGTCGCCTTCCCGGTGCGGGCCGCCGAGTACGGCCGGCTGACGGCCGCGCGCGGAGCCCTCCTGTGGATCCGCACACCGGCCGTCGGCACCCTCGGCGACCGCTGGACGGGTACGGCGGCGCCTCCTCCGCGCCCCCGCCTCGAACGCTGGGACCTGGGCACCCGCACCCTCACCACGGTCCGCGAAGGCGTCGACGCGTACGAGGTGACCGGCGCGGGCGGCCACGTACTGGTGCGCGACGGCTCCGACCTGCTCGTCCGCCCCCTCGGCCCCGAAACGGCCGGCGGAGCGGGGGAGCGGCCGGTGCAGCTCGGGCGGGTGACGGTCACCGTCGACCCGGCGGCCGAGTGGGCGCAGGCCTTCGCCGAGGACGAGCGGCTGATGCGGGACAACGTCTGGCGCGCCGACCTCCCGGAACTCGACGACGGCGGGCCCTGGGCCCGCTACCGGCCACTGCTCGAACGCATCGGCGACGCCACCGAGTTCGCGGACCTGCTCTGGGAGACGCACGGTGACCTGGGCTGCTCGCACGCCTACGTCTGGCCGCGCACCGACGCGGCCGCGGCCGCCCGGCCCGGACTCCTCGGCGCCGACCTCGCGCCCGATCCCGGCGGGACGTGGCGGATCGAGCGGATCGTGCCGGGCGAGAGCTCGGCCCCGGCGGCCCGGTCGCCCCTGGCCGCCCCGGGGACGGGGGTGCGCGCCGGAGACGCCCTGCTGGCCGTGGACGGCCGTCCCGTGGACCCGGCCGCCGGACCCGCGCCCCTGCTGTGGGGGAGCGCCGACCGCCCGGTCGAACTGACGGTACGACCGGCTTCCGGAGGCCCCGACCGCCGGATCGTCGTCGTACCACTGGCCTGCGAAACCGCCCTGCGCTACCACGACCTGGTCCGTACCCGACGGGCGCGCGTACGGGAAGGGAGCCGGGGCCGGCTCGGCTACGTGCACGTACCCGACATGATGGCGACCGGCTGGGCCCAGCTGCACCGCGACCTGCGGGCCGAGGCGGGCGCGGACGGGCTGCTCGTCGACTTTCGGGGCAACAGCGGCGGCCACCTCTCGGCGATGGTCCTCGAACGCCTCGCGCGCCGTCCGGTGGGATGGCAGCTGCGGCGCGGCAGCACACCGGAGTCCTACCCGCCCCTGGCCGCCCGCGGCCCCCTGGTCTTCCTCGCCGACGAACTGTCCGGCTCCGACGGCGACAACGCGATCGCGGCGGTGCGCGCGAGGGGCCTCGGCCCCGTGGTGGGCACGCGGACCTGGGGCGGCGTCCGGGGCATGGAGGTGGCCCACGGGCTGGTCGACGGCACGCGCCTGGTCCATCCCCGGGGTGCCTTCTGGTTCGTCCACGGCGGATGGGAGCTGGAGAACCGGGGAGTCGAACCGGACATCGCGGTGGTCGTCGCCCCGCACGACCGGGCGGCCGGTGCCGATCCGCAACTGGACACGGCCATCGCCGTGGCGCTGGCGGCCGTGGACCGGACCCCGCCCCTGCGCGCGCCCGAACCCCCGGCAGCCGGGCCGGGGGCCTGAACACACCCCCGGCCGGGCCTCCGTCAGAGGCGTACCGGCCCCCCGCCGGCGCCCAGGGCCGTCAGCGCCGCGCGGGCCGCCGACTCCCCCTCGGCGTAGGCGTGTGCCGCGGCCTCCCGCACCGCGTCGGTCAACTGGCGTACGGCGTCCTCGGTGCGGCCCATGCCGGCCAGCGCCTCCCCGCTCAGCGTCCGCAGCACCACGCGCCGGGGCGCCGAGACGGGCGGCGCGGCCAGGGCCAGTCCGTTGGAGGCGTGTTCGGCGGCCTCCGGGTAGGCGCCGGTGCTCACGAAGTGCCGGGCGAGGTGCAGGTGGGCCAGGGTGACCGTCTCGGCGGGGGCACCGCGTTCCGCGAGTACGAGGGCCCGCGCGAGCTGCTCCCGGGCCTGCTCGTGCCGGCCGTGCCCGCCCAGGGCGGCGGCCAGGTTGATCCGGGCGACGGCCTCACCGGCCGTGTCCCCCGCGAGGGCGGCGAGTGCCGGGGCGCGTTCGAGGTGGGTCAGTGCCTCCTCGGGCCTGCCCTCCTCGATCAGGACCCACCCGAGCAGCGCGCGGGCACGGGACTGGGCGCCGGGCTCGCCGGCCTCCTCCGCCGAGCGCAGACCCAGTTCAAGCAGGGGCGTCCAGCCGTCCCGGGACTGCCACAGGACGAGCGGCCACTGAAGGAGGACCAGCCGCCAGGCGTGGGAGTGCAACCTCGCGTCGACCGCCGTGGCGACGGCCCCGCGCAGGGTGTCGCGTTCGGCCGCGTACCAGGCCAGCGCGTCAGCGCGGTCGCCGAAGCGGCGCACGCCCGCGGCCCGGCCCGTCCCGGCCGGCAGCGTGCAGCAGGGCTCGCTGCCGGGCTCGGCCGCCGCGGCCGCGGCGAGCAGGGTGTGCAGCCAGTGGTCCAGGAGCCGGGCCGTCGCACGCGGATCGGCGACCGGGGAGTCGGTGCGCGCGAAGAGCCGTACGAGGTCGTGCACCGCGTACGACTCGGGCCCGGTGGGGGTGAGCAGATGGGCGGCGGCCAGCCGGTCCAGGGCCGAGGCCGCCTGCCGGGGCGAGCACCCGGCGAGGGCGGCGGCCGTCCCCGTGTCCAGGGTGCCCCCGGTGTGCACGCCGAGGGACCGGAACATGCGACGGGCCGGATCGGGCAGGTGGTGGACCGTCAGCCCGAGGGCCGCCGCGACCCCCGTGTCCTCCAGGTCCAGCAGCTCCAGTCGCTGCTGCTCGTCCGCCAGCTCGTCGGCGAGGCGGCCCAGACCGGTGTGCGGGCGGGTGGCGATGCGGGCCGCGGCGACCCGTAGGGCCAGGGGCAGCCCCTCGCACAGCCGCACGAGACGGGCCGCCGGCTCGGGCTCGGCCCGGACGGGTTCCTCGCCCAGGACCGCCGCGAGCAGGGCCAGTGACTCGTCGGTGGGCAGCGCGGCCAGCGGCAGCGGTCGGGCCGCGTCCGAGGCGACCAGGCCGTCGAGCCGGTCGCGGCTGGTGACGAGCGTGACACAGTGCTCACCGCCCGGCAGGAGGGGGCGGACCTGCCGCGAACCGCGCGCGTTGTCCAGGACGACCAGCAGACGGCGCCCCGCCGTCAGCGCACGGTAGCGGGCGGCCATGCCGTCCGGGGTCTGCGGTATGCCGTCGGCCGGGACACCGAGGGCGAGCAGGAACTCGCGCAGGACGGAGGTGGTGTCGCGGGCCGGAGCGGGGCTGTAGCCGCGCAGGTCCACGAAGAGCAGCCCGTCGGGGAAGTCGCTCCGGCGCCGGTGCGCCCAGTGCACCGCCAGTGCCGTCTTTCCCGTCCCGGCGCCGCCGATGATCGTCGCGAGCGGACCGGGAAGGCCGGCCGTGGCCCGGTCCAGCGCCGCCAGCTCGCCCGCGCGCCCCGCGAATCCCCGGGTCCGGCGCGGGAGCAGGTCCGCGACTGCGACGGGGTCCGCGACTGCGTCGGGCGGCGTCGGGCGTGTGAGTACGGCGCCGGGGAGCCGACGGCGGGCGGTGCCCCCGGCGGTCGTCGTGCCGGCGGCATCCCCCGTATCCACGGCGCCGCCGACGTGAAGCCCTCCCGTGGCGACGGCGCCGGTGCCGTGCGGATGGCTCTCGTCCGGCGTGGCGCTGACGGCGTCCGCCTCGCCGCCCGGCAGGGCGGAGTACGCGTGGACGAGGGCCGGGCCGGGCTCGGCCCCGGACCGTTGCGCGAGCAGCGCGCGGGTACGGAGGAACAGCTCGCGCGCCTCCGTCGCCCGGCCGGCCCGGGCCAGGGCGCCCATCAGGGCCGCGGCCAGCTGCTCGCGCAACGGGTGCGCCGCGGCCGCGGCCCGGAGCACCGACACGGCGGAGGCGTGGTCGCCGAGCCGCGCACGGGACTCCGCCAACTCCTGTACGGCGGTCAGTCTCAGTTCCTCCAGGGCGTGCGCCGCACTGCCCAGAGCGCGTGTCGCCGCCGTCCCCTGCAGGGCGGTCCCGCGCCACAGCGCGAGCGCGTCGTGCAGCAGGGCCGCCGTCTCCTCGGGTTCCGTCCGGGTCCGCGCGAGACGGAGCAGCTCGCCGAAGCGGTGGGCGTCGAGCCGTTCCGGGGGCACGCGCAGCAGGTACGCCGTGCCCAGGGTGACGAGTTCGACGCCGTACGCCTGCGCCCGGTGCGTGGCGAACAGCCCGCGCAACCGGGAGATGTGCCCGTGCAGCACCGTACGGGCGTGCCGCGGCGGCTCGTTGTCCCAGAGGGCCTGGGCGAGCCGGTCGACCGTGACGGTGGTGTTGGCGTGCACCAGGAGCACGGCCAGCACACTGCGCCGTTTGGCGGGGCCGAGCGGGAGGTCCTCCCCGCCCTCCGTCGCCACGGCGACCTCCCCGAGAACCCGGAACTCCATGCGGACAACCCCTCCGTCGATCCGTTCGCGCGCCGCGGCCGTCCCGGCCGGCGGCGGCCGTGTGCCGGGCGTACCGCTATCGCTCGCTAACGCCCGGCTCACGCTGCGCTAATATCCGCAGCATAAGCCGGACGATATCCACTAACGCAATGTGGAAGTACACGTTCCAAGCCCTGTGGAAACGTGCTCGCGCCCACGTCTTGGATATCCCGTTCCGGCGCGGAACCGGGCATGTGTAAACCTCTAGTGTTCGTCACGGAAATCCGGCCCGCTCTCTGATGATCATCCCTGGAATGGACTCGCGGGTAACTTGTTAGCCTCCTCGGAGTGACGGCCATTCAGGACGTGGGGGAGGGTTGCGTGACATCGGAAAACAGCCGGGAAAAGCTGGAACCGGATACGCGGATATTTCTGAGGCAGGATTCTGTTTTCCTGGAATCGGAGGACGGTGCATTCCTGCGGAGCGGTGTGGGGGACTTCTACATCAAGGGCTCGTCGGCCTACGCCTGGCTGAGCCGGCTCGCCGGCGACCTGGCGGGAGGGACGACCCTGCGGGAACTCTGCGACGGGCTGCCGGAGGAACGGGCGGACGTCCTGTCGGGACTGGTGCGCCACCTCGCCGACAAGGAGTTCGTCAGGAGCCTCGCCGACGAACCGGAGGATCTGCTCGACTCCGACGAACAGGAGCGTTTCGCCGAACAGCTCGCCTACCTCGCGCACCACACCCGCACCCCCCGCAGGGCCTTTTGCCGGGTCCGCGACGCCCGGGTGGCCGTACTGGGCGGCAACGGTCCGGGCAGCGGAGCGTGGAGCGCCGTACGGACCCTGGCACGCAACGGCGTCGGACACCTGGCGCTGCTCGGCGGCGCGCCGCCCGTCACCGCGCCCGACGGCTCCGCGTCCGCCGGGAGTCCCGTACCCGCCGACGTACCCGCCGTGCTGGACCGGCTCCCGGCGACCTGGACGGACGGCTGGCAGGAGGCGCTCACGGCCTGGCGGCCCACGGCGGTCATCGCCACCCCCGACGAGGTGCCCGGTGCACTGCTCGGCCCGCTGGCCGACCTCGCCCGCCGCACGGGCGCGGCCTTCCTCACCGCACGGGTCCACGGAGACCTCATCGTCAAGGGCCCCCTGACCCCGGCCGATCGACACGCCGCGGACCGGCACGCCGCGGACCGGCACGCCGCGGACCGGCAGGACGCCACCGCCTGCCCCGCCTGCCTCGGACTCCAGCTCGCCGAGCACGCCGACGAGCCCCTCGCCGCCCGCGTCCTGCGCGACGGGTCGATGACGGCGGACCGCACCCGCCACCGGATGGGCACCGCACGAGGAACCCTCAGCCCCCTCCTGCGGGCCGTCACCGCCGGCGAACTCGCGACGGAACTCTTCAAACACCTCTCCGGCGCCCTGGAACCGGACCTCCTCGGAGCGGTGGTCCTCCAGGACGCGGACACCCTGGAGACCTGGCGCGAACGCGTTCCCCGGCGCGCGGACTGCCCGGCCTGCGGCGCGCACCCCGGGGACGGCAGTGCCACCGGGAGCCGCCTCAAGGAGTTCCGCGAGGGCCTCCTCGACCTCCCGGCCTCACCCGAGGACCGCTTGACCCGCTACCGCTCGGTGTCCGGCCGCACCACCACGATCCTGCGCGCGTTCGACGACGACGACCTCCCGCAGACCCCGGTACGGTCGGCGCGCGTCCGCACGGCGGCCGCGGTGGGGGGCGAGGCCCACGGGTTCGGCGTCACCACCTCGCACGGGGCCCGCGCCCGGGCGGCGGAGCGCGCGCTGCGGCACGCCGCGACCCACGCACCCGCCCTCCTGCCCGTCCGGCACGCCACGGCGGCGCAACTGGACGCCGAGGGCGCACGTTCGGCGCCCTACCCCGAGGCGAGTGCGCGGACCGGCACGGCCTGGACCCCGGCCCTGCGGCTGCGCGACGACGCACCGGTCTGGGTCCCCCTGGAACGGGCGCTCACGGACGGGGGCGTGGGCGTCGGTGCCACGGTCCGCGAGGTCGTCGGGGCCGCCCTGACCGCCGCGCTGCTGGACGAGCGGCTGCGCGACTGGCTGGACGGCAGGAGCGTCCCGGGCCCCGTGGACCCGGCCGAGGTGGACGCGCCGCACCTGCCCCTCGCCCTGTCCCTGCTGCGCGCGGGGCGTCTCACGCTGACGGCCCTCCCGCCGGCCGCCGGACACGGCCTGGAGGTCGTCCTCGCCCGGCACGAGCCCGCGGACGGAGGACGTCCGCACCAGGTGGCGGGCGGCGGCCCGACCCGGGGGGAGGCAGCCGCCACGGCACTGCGCGAGCTGGCCGGTGTGGTGGCCCACCCCGACGCGGCACGGGGACCCGGCGGGCCGGACCACGTCCTGTGCCCGCCCGACTGGCCCGCACCGCCCGGCCACCCCCTGAGCCTCACAGACGTCACACACCTTCTGGACCGCACGAATGCCACACCTCCTGCGGTTTCTCCACCTCCTGCACCCTCCGCTGCCTCCGCACCCCCTGCACCCTCCGCAGCCGCCGCTGCCTCCGCACCCCCCGCAGACCCCGTCGTGGCCTCCGAGGCCCCGTCCCTCGGCAGCCGCCCGGGCGACCCGGCCGACCCGGCTGACCCGGCCGACCCGGCCGACCCGGCCGACCCGGCCGGTCTGGCCGACCTCCTCGGCCTCCTCGGCCCGGGCCGTGACGCGCTCCTCCTGGAGCTGGCCCCCGCAGGCCTGCCCCGTACGCCGACCGGAGAGCCCATCGTGCTCGCCGGCCGGGTCCTGCTCGTCGGCGCACCCCCGCGCCCGGCCTGAGCAGCCCCCAGATGTCCCCGGCCGGCCGGCCGGGGAGTGCCGGGCGGTCCCGCCGCCCGGACGCCCCACCCGTACATCCCCGAAGGAGAACCACATGCCCGGCAAGAACAGCAGCTACGACGACCTGACCCTCGAAGACTTCCAGATGGAGCAGGTCCGCATGGAGAACGACCCCACCATGCTGGCCGCCACCTGTAGCAGCAACGTCGGCTGCTGCTCCACCAGCGGCGCCCCGGTCGGCGAGGACGCCTGACCCTCCGCGTCGGCCGTCGCACGACGGCGGCAGTGACCCTGGAAACGGTGTGATCCGTGGTGACCGGCCCCACCGGGCCGGTCACCACGGCGCCCTGACGGAGACCCAGTGACCAACACCCGCGCAACGTCCCGCCCACTGCCCGCCGCGCCCCCCACCGTCAGCGCGTCCGACGCGCGCCACGAGGCGTTCGTACGGGAGCTGCGGGCCCACCTCGCCCGCCACGACGACGTACTCCCCACGACCCACGTGCCGGTCCGGGCCCTGGGCCTGGCCCTCGACCCGCCCGACCGCACCACCCCGCCCGGCCGCACCAGCCCGCCCCACGACCCTTCCCCGGGTGACCCGACGATCCCCGTCCACCTCTACGGCGACACCGTCCTCATCGGCCCCGCGCACGCCCCCGACGGCACGACCCGCCCATGCGGCGCGTGCCTGCGCCGCCGGTGGACGAGACTGCGCCCCGAGCGCGAACGCCAGGCACTGGAGTCCGCGGGTGCCCACTCCACCGCCGGACCGGGCAGCCCCGTGCCCGCAGGCTGGTACGTGCCCGCCGTCGCCGCCGCCCTGCACCGGCTGAGGGACGCATGGTCACACACCCCGGAGGGGGCCCGTCCGGAAGGGCTGGGCGACGTCCTGGAGATCGACCTCACCAACGGGGCCACCGCCCGGTTCACCCTGCTGGCCGACCCCGCCTGCCCCCACTGCTCCCACCCGCGCGACGACGGCCCGCCGGCGGCGCGGGGCTTCCCGCTCGCCCGGCCGCTCCCGCGACCCGGCCTCACCCGGCTGCGCCCCTGGCACGCAGTCCCACTGCCCGTCGACGCGCTCACCAACCGCCTCTTCGGCGCCCTCGGCACCTCGCGCGCCAATCGCCTCTCCACCGGGATCAACGCCCCCGTCACCGGCAGACTGCGGCTCGGCGGACGCCGGTCGGACCGCACCACGCTGTACGACATCACCTGGGGCGGCCACGCCGCGAGCTACCGCGAGAGTCGCGCCCTCGGCCTCCTCGAAGGCCTCGAACGGTACGCCGGGCAGCGCCCGCACGGCCGACGGCCCGCCCTGCGGGCCGCCCTCGCCGACCTGGACTCCGCGACGGCCGGCCCGGAGGCCGCCCGCCCCGCCCTCGACCCCCGCGACACGGTGCTCTACGAGGAGGGCTTCCACGACCGCGACCACGCCCGGCCGTTCGTCCCCTTCAGCCCCACCCGTGAGATCGGCTGGGTGTGGGGCCACTCCTTCACCCGAGGTGGCCCCCTCCTCGTACCCGCCCAACTCGCCTACTACGGACCGCACCCGCTGCGCGAACAGTTCGTCCTCGGCTCGTCGAGCGGCTGCGCCACCGGCGGCTGCCTGGAGGAGGCGGCCCTGCACGGCCTCTTCGAACTCGTCGAACGCGACGCCTTCATGGTGGCCTGGTACTCGGCCGCCACCCTGCCCGAGATCGACCCCGCCGGCTGCACCGACCCGCAGACGGCGGCCGCGATAGACCGCATGCGGGCCCTCGGATACGAGGTGCGCCTCTTCGACCTGCGGCTCGACCTGCCGATACCGATCGTCCTCTGCGTGGCCCGGCTGCACACGCCGGGACCGGGAAACCTCTGCATGTCGGCAGGCGTGGCCCCGGAACCGGAGGACGCGGCCCTGGCTGCCGTCCGCGAAGTGGCCAGCTATCTGCCGGGCTTCGCCGAACGCACGGTGCGCGACGAAGCCGAACTCCTCCCCCTGACCGCCGACTACACGGCGGTGACCGAACTGGACCACCACGGAGCCCTGTACGGCCTGCCGCAGATGGCGGACCGCTCGCCCTTCCCCGGCCCCCGCACGACGACCCGCACGCTGCGCGAGGCATTCGCCGACTGGTCCCCGCCCCGGCACGACGACCTGCGCGACCAACTGCTCCACTACGTCGACATGGTCCGCACCGTCGCCCGGGACGTCATCGTCGTCGAGCAGACCTGCCCCGAACAGGAAGCCGTCCGGGTCTCGACCGCCGCGGTCATCGCGCCAGGGCTCGTCCCCATCGACTTCGGCTGGGACTACCAGCGCGCCCCGCACACCGAACGCCTGCGGACGGCGGCCTGGCGCGCGGGCAAGAGGTCCCGGCCGCTGCCCGATGACGAGATCCACCGCCACCCGCACCCCTTCCTGTGAATCCGCCCCCGGCCGAGAGGACCCGAGGAACCATGGCCGAATCCGACGCAGCCCGTGCGACCTCGCTCCCACCGGCCCCGCACCCCACCCGTCCGGCGGGGGTCGTCACCGTACTGGCCCACCTCGCAGCAGTCCGGGACCGCCCGCGCCGCGCCCTCGACGACGCGGACTTCACCCCCGACTGGTCCGACCGTCCCTCGCCCCACACCGCCCACCCCGGCGCCGAGGAGTTCCCCCTGCCGACGGCGTGCCCGGCCGACGGCGCCGGCAGCCTCGCGGACGCCCTCGCGTACGCCCTCACCGACGCGCGATCGGGTACGGCGGCGGAACGCGGCGACCCCGGTCTCACCCTCCGGTCCTTCGCCGGGGCCCTGCACCTCACGGCCGGAATCCTGTCCCGGCGTTGGCAGATCGACTGGAACGGCGACGCGGCCCGGCGCGCCCGGCTCCCCACCGCGGCCTGGGGCAGGGGCACACCGTCGGGCGGCGCGAACCACCCCTGGGAGCTGTACTGGGTGCCCGCCCCCGGACTGCCCCTCGCGCCGGGCCTCCTGCACTACGCGAGCGGCCGCCACACCCTGGAGCGCCTCGCCACGGGCGACGCGACCCCCGCGATCCGGGCGGCCCTCCCCGGCCGCACCCCACCGCCCACCGGCGGATACCTGATCTGCACGCTGCGCCCCTGGAAGACCGCCTTCAAGTACGGGAACTTCGCCTACCACGTGGCCACCCACGACATCGGCGCCTTCCTGGGATCCTGGAACCTGCTCCGGCGGGCCGCCGGCGACCCGGCCACGGCCGTGCTGGACTTCGACGAGCGCGCCGTCGACCGGGTCCTCGGCCTCGACCCCGGCGAGGAATCCGCCTACGCCGTCCTGCCGCTGGCCTGGCACCCGGACGAACGCCGCACACCCCTGCCCGGCACGACCCCACCCCCCGCGCCCGAGGGCGGCGGCCCGGGCCGCCCCCGGCCCCGGGAGCAGTCCCGCAGCCCCCGGAGCTTCCCCCTCCTGGAGGCCCTGCGCCACGCCACCACCGGCGGCGGGCCCCCCACCACGCCGACCGCCACCCCCCGAACGCCCCCGTCCCAGCCGTCGCCCCCGTCCGCGCTCCTCCGGCTTCCCCCGGCCGTGATACCCGGTGCGGACCTGGCCGCCCTCCTGTCCCGCCGCCGCTCGGCCGTCGGCCGCCTGGATCCCTGTACCCCCCTGACGGCCGAGGACCTGGCGGCCGTCCTGCGATCCGCAGCCGCGGCGGGGGAGCGCCCTCTGGTCCGGCTGCGGGTGATCGCGCAGCGGATCGAGGGGGTCAGGCCCGGAAGCTACGCGTACCGCCCCGAACAGCACGCCCTCCTGCGGACCGGCTCGGTATCCCGCCTCGCACCACACGACTACGCCCTGGACAACTACGCGGTGGCACACGCCGCGGCGGTCATCGCCTTCACCTGGCGCCCGGCTCCCGTCCTCGACGCGCTCGGCGCCCACGCCTACCGGTCCGCGCACGCCGAAGCCGGGGCGGCCGCCCAGCACCTCCACCTCGCCGCCCAGGCCCTGGGACTCGCCTGCGGACTGGTCCTGGGAACCGATCTGCGCGCCGTCGACCACGCCGTGACGGACCCGGCGGACTGGGAGGACGAACTCCGCACGTCCCTGTGCGCGTTCCTGGCCCCCCGCCTACCGGGCACAGCCACCCTGGACGACCGTCTCGTCTAGCGAACCCGCTCGCCCGACCACGCGGCGGACAAGCGGCGCCCCGGGGGCGTCCGCTACCTGGGGCGTCCGTGCTGCCTCTGCGTGTGCCGCCTGAGCTGGGCGGAGAGCTTGTCGACGAGACTGTCGATGGCCGCGTGCATGTCCGGGGCCGTCGCGGTGATGGCGGTGAGGTCCTGGCCGTCGACCCGGAGGGTGCCCGAGGCGGTCTGCTCCGAGCCGTTGCTCTTCAGGCTCACCTGAGCGCTGGTCGTCTCGGTGCCGAACGTGTTGAGCCGGGCGAGCTTCTCGCCGACGAGATCGCGCAGTGCGTCGGTGATCTCGACGTTGTCTCCGTTGAGTGTGTGGATCATCTTTTGCCTCTCGGTTCTGACAGGTCCTCGCAGGTCAGGCTAGGTGCCTTGACGGGCACGAACGAAGCCGTGACAGAGCTATATACCCTTTTGGGTCGATTACTGCGTGCCGGATTCCTCCGAGACCGGGTGTGGGGCGGCCGACGACGGGGCCGCCGGCGTCGCCCACGACACGCCGAGGCCCGCGAGTGCGCGCAGCTGCTCCGGGGACAGCCGGTCGCGGCGCTGTTCCTGGTTGGCGTACCAGATCCCGGTGCGGTGCCCGGCACCGTCGGGCAGGACCTGGACGACGGCGCGCCCCGGCATCCGACCCTCCCGCTCGACGTACTGCGCGAGTGCTTCGAGGCCACCGGAAGGCCATGCCGCTCGGCCTGCCCGGGGCCGCCTTCGCCACGGCCCTGCGGGCCGGCACGACCCTCTTCACGCCGAGTCCGCCGAGCCGGCTCCGCTGGTCCTCGTTCAGCCTGCTCCAGCCGTGTCGTTGGGTGGTGAGCCAGCGCCCGATGTCCTCGCCGTGGCGGGTCACACCCGGGACGATCGCCGAGAGCCGCGCGCCGTCGTCCAGGAGCTGTTCCAGGTACGTGCAGTGGCTCTGCCAGCCGACGGTCCAGCCGCATTCTCCCGGGTTCCAGTCGGGGTCGATCGCTGCCAGTGCCGCCGCCCGCCGCTGTGCCCGTGCCGGGTCCTTGCCGAGCCCGCCGGGCCTCCTGATGTTGGTCAGCCATTGTCCGACGGCCCGGTCGAGCATGGTGGCGTGTCGTGGGGCGGCGAGCGTGCCGTGCAGTTCGTAGTAGGCCTGGGCGGCGCCGAGGTTCGCCTCGAAGCCGGCGTCGGCGGTGTCCCACACGATCCCCAGGTCCTCCAGCCCGGCGGCACGCTCCCCGTTCATCTGCCCGGCGCGGAAGGTCCGGCGCTGGTCGGAGAGCCACCGTCCGAGCGGGTAGGCGCCTTCCACGTGGTCGTACGGCACCTCCAGGTGTTGCTCCCGCTCCCGGAACCGCCACGCGGCTTCGGCGCCGCGGCGCCAGTCCTGGCGTTCGGTGTCGAAGACCTGATAGCTGATCCACTCCGCGATGAGCGCCGGGTCGCGCGGGGCGGCGAACCGCAGGAGCAGCCTCGTCTCCTCCTTGCCGTCGTCGGGCGCGGAGCCGATCAGTCGCGACGGATGCACGATGCGCTTCTGTGCTTCCTGTGGGATGGCGAGCATTTCCACGGCGCGTTCATCATGAGCCCGAAGACCGTTCAGGACCCGAATCAGCGGCCCGTACGATCCCGAGGAGACGATGTCCTCGGGATCCTCGTCGGCGGCCAGGAACACGGGCACGACCAGGGTGGCCATCTTGCCTTCCCCGGGCGTCTGCCGAAGGGCCCGGCCGATGGCCTGGACGATGTCGACGGCGGATCCCTTGGGGTCGATCAGCGCCACGCTGTCCACCGCCCGGATGTCGACGCCCCCGCCCAGAACGCGGCAGTTCGCGAGCACGGCGCGGCCGGCCCGATGGCCGAAGCCGGCGAGGACGGCGGCCCGGTGTCCGGCCTCGTGCTCCCCGCGCAGCCACCCCGTCCACACCTTCGCCGGGTGCCGGGCCGGGTCGACGGCGTGCAGCCGCCCCGCCACCCGCTCCAGGCCTTGAACGCCAGGTCCCCGAGGGCCGCCGCGGAGGTCTGGAGGTTGAGATCGGCCACCGGGGCGGACCCCTCCTCCTCGCCGAGGGCCCCGCGCGGGCTGACCCGGACCCGCAGTACCAGCTCTCTGGCCGCGGCATCGACGCGTTGGACGGTGGCCTCCACGTCCACCTGGTCGGTGGCCCCGGATCCGACGGCGTGGACCGTGTCGACCGCCTGCCGCTCGCTGAACTGCAGCCAGGACCCCACGGCCACCGCCACCACGATCAGGACCGCGATCGGAACCAGCACCGGCAGGATCGAGGCAGGGGAGCGGCGTGGGCGAGGCGGGTCCGGGGGTGGGGGGGCGGACCTCGCACCCATGCGGCGGCGGTCTGCACTGCGATCCTCGTCCACCGCGCCGACGATCCACCGCAACCGGGCGGGTGTGTCGGCACCGCCCGGCAACCCGGGCGGAGGGGTGGGCCGAGGACGGTTCCATCGCCCCCTTCCGGCCGGACCCCGTCTCGGGCAGGATGCCCGTCGCACCGGGGCGTTCCTCCCGGGTGCCGGCACCGACAGGGAGGCTGCGTGTCAGCAGGGGACCAGCGGACGCTCCGGGACGCCTTCTACCGCGACCCCTATCCGCACTACGCACGCGCCCGCCGCGCCGACGGGCTGACCTGGATACCCGAGGCCGAGGCCTGGCTGGTCGCGCGCGACGGCGACGTACGCGAAGTGCTACGTCGTGCCGAGGACTTCTCCTCCGCCAACGCGCTGCTGCCGGACGTCCCCGTGTCGGAAGCCGCCCTCGGCGTCCTCGCCCGGGGGTTCGGGCCGCGGCCGACCGTGGTCTCCTCGGACGGCGCGGCCCACCGCCACTACCGGATCCCGCTGAACCAGGGGCTGGCCCCGGGCCGGGTCGACGCCGTACTGCCGTACGCCCGCGAGCAGGCGCGCGAGCTGCTGGACGCCTTCGCCTCCGACGGCTCCGCCGAGCTGGTGGGGGCGTACGCCCGCCGGCTGCCCGGTCTGGTCATCGGGCGGCTCATCGGACTGGACCCGGCAGACGTCCCCGCCGCGGTGCACGGGGGCTACCGGGCAGAGGAGTTGCTGTTCCGCCCCCTGACCCCCTCCGGCCAGGCGGCCGCCGCCGAGGACGTCGTCGCACTCCAGGTCCTCCTCGACGGATACGTGCGCGACCGCCGCGCCCACCCGCGCGAGGACCTGTGCTCGGACCTGGTGGCGGCCCTCGCCCCCGGGGACGGCGAGTTGACGCTCGAACAGCGCCACGAGCTGGTCGCCAACCTGCAGAACCTGCTGATCGCGGGCTTCCTGACGACGAGCGCGCTGATCTCAACCGCTCTGCTGCACCTGCTGGGCGACCGGGAGCAGTGGTCACTGCTCTGCTCGGATCCGCTGGTGACCGAGGCCGCCGTGGAGGAATGCGCCCGCTTCGACACGGCGATCCAGGCCTTCAGGCGGGTCACGACGCGACCGGTGACGCTGGCCGGTACGCGGCTGCCGGCGGGAGCCGCCGTGCTCGTGGCCTACGCTTCGGCCAACCGCGACGAGCAGCGCCACGCGGGCGCGGACCGCTTCGACATCCGGCGCCCCGTGGACCGGCGCCACCTCGCCTTCGGCCACGGCCCGCACACCTGCCCGGGCGCCCGCCTGGCACGCGCGCAACTCCGCCTGACGCTGGAACTGTTCTCCCGCGCGCTGCCGGGCCTGAGGCTGGACGAACGCCGCCCGCCGCCGTCGATGCGTCCGACACTCATCCACCGTTCACCGCAGACCCTCCACGTGACCTGGTGAATGGTTCCCGACCACGGGGCGACCCCGGCGCACACACGTGATCGAGACCCCATTACGAGGGGCGGAGGACCGGATCGATCTCGGCCAGGCTCTCGCGCAGCCGCCGGGCTCCCCGGGCAACACCCTCGTCGGCGTCGCCCGACAACTCCTCGCAGAGCCGTAGCGCCTCGTCCAGGTCGTTCGAGAAGACGCCGAAGACGTCGACGACCGCGGTGTGGATCCAATCGGCGTGCTGGTCATCGGCGATTGCCAACGCGGACGCGATGATCCCGAGTCCGACCCTGTCCCTTCGCCGAAGCAGGCCCTCCGCCGTCCGCCGGGTCACGAAGGTGTCACCAGGATCGAGCACGAGCCCCAGCAGCGGCCCTACGGCCTCCTGCATCTCGGCGAACCCGGCCAGGCCGTGACCGGCATCCGCTCGGTCGCGCCAGTCGTCGCCCCGCGCGAGTTCGCCAAGGGCCACGACGACCGCACGCCGCAGGTCACCGTCCACGCATCCACCCGTCCCTTCCACTGTCTCGATCCAAGTATCAGCGGGGCACACCCTGCCGGCCGACCGCCGATCACTCCTCTCCCGGAGGGTCCCGCCGCTCGTACGGCGCGTCCAGCAGGGCCAGCAGCCCCGGGTGGACCAGCGCGTCCCCCAGACGGGGGTGGGCCGCGAGGACCCGCGCGTCCCGCAGCCGGACCAGCGCGGGCCCGGGGTCGTGCGCGGTACGCCCGCGCAGCCACTCGGCCGACACGGCCGGGCCGCAGCGCAAGTGCCGCAACACCTCGGCAGCGGCCGGGTCGCCCGCGACCCGGCCGAGCGCCGCGTCGAGGAGGTTTCCGTACGCGATGACGGTGGCGGTGCGGTGCCGGGCCGTATCGGTGACGGCCCGGGCGAACAGGGCGCCCCAGCGCTCCCACTGTCCCTCGGCACCGGCCACGACGGCCTCGTCGTGCTCCGCGCGGTGGGCGTCGACCCAGCCCTCGATGTCGAGCAGCAGGCCGGGCAGCAGGCCCGCGCCCACCAGGTCGCACTGCGCGAGCAGGCGGGCGGTGCGCCCGTTGCCGTCGGGGAACGGGTGGACGGTGAACAGCCGCAGCATCCCGAACGCGGCCGCGTCCAGCGCCGGCGACGCCGTCCCCACGGCCCAGCGGTACCAGCGCTCGACGTGGCCGTGCAGGGCCCGGCCCGGAGCGACGGCGATGGCGAAGCGCTGCCCGTCGGGCCAGGTGACGCGCGCGGGCGAGCGCCGGAAACCACCCGGGCCGGGGATGCTCGGGTCTGCCGCCACGAGCATCCGGTGCAGCTCCGCGAGCGCGTCCGGGGTGAAACAGGGCCGTCGGCCGGGCCGTTCGCGCAGCTCCTCGCGTACGGAAGCCACGGCGAGCAGGCCGGCGGTCGTGCGGCCTTCCGCGGCGTCGGCGATCCGCTCGGCGAGCAGCGCGGGATCGGCGGGGTCCACGTGGCGCAGGTGCAGCCGGGTGCGGATACGGGGCCGGTGGAAGAGGTCGGGGTTGCCCAGGTGCGCGGCGGTGGCCGCCGCCAGGTCGGCGAGTGCGTCGAGGGCACGGGCGCGGGCGTCGGCGGGTATGCACACGGCGCCCGGCGGCGGTACGACGGGACGGATCCGTCGTACCGCCGCGGTGGCGGGAGCGGCCATCAGCAACTGCGGGCCGTGACCACGCCGGTGGGAGCGGTGACGTTCACCAGTTGGGTGGTCTGGCCTGCGCTGCTCGTGGTGGTGATCGCGTAGACGTTGGTCTGGTACTCGATGTAGAGGCCGATGCTCTGGCCCGGGTTGAGGCTCGTGGTCAGTCCGTAGGACTTGTTCATCGTGGTGTTGAGCTCCGTGCCCACGGCGGCCTTCAGCGCGGCGCTCAGATCGGCCGTCAGGCTCGCGTTGACCTTCACCGACACCGTGTAGGTGATGGTGCGGTTGACCTGGAGGACGGTGTCGCCGCTGTTGCGCTGGCACTTGGGGAGGTCGTCGGCCTGCTCCTCCCACTTCTTGCCCTCGCTGGCCACGATGGCGGTGGTGTGCGAGCCGCCCGCGCCGCCGCCGCCCCCGTACCAGGGCTGGCCGCTGTGGTCCGACTCCGGCGGCGTGTGCCCGATGACGAGGATGGGGTCGTTGATGTTGTCGTCCCACGGGTCGCAGCTCGTGTAGCAGTCGGCGGCGAACGCCGCCTGCGGGACCACCAGGGCGGGCGCGGCGGTGAGGACGGTGACGCCGAGTGCCACGGCACCCAGCGCTTTCTTGAGCTGCACGGTCTCTCCACAGGAGGTGAGTTGGGGGGTGGGGTGCGCGCTGCGCGCCCCCGTCGTGGAGGAGTCTGGCGGCCGCCGTGCCGGCGGACATCCGTAGGTCTACGCAAGGCACCTACGCAACCGGGGGCCCGAGGAGCCGGGCCAGGGCCACCCGCGAGGAGACACCGAGCTTGCGGTAGGCGTTGCCGAGGTGGGTCTCGACGGTCCGGGTGCTCAGGACGAGGCGCTCGGCGACCTGCCGCGAGGACAGCCCGGCGGCGGCGAGTTCGGCCACCTCCCGCTCCCGGACGCTGAGCGTGGCGAGCGGACCGGCCGGACGGGAGACGGGGGCGGTGGCCGTGAGCGCGGCCCGGGCCCGCGCACCGTCCTCGCACAGGCGAAGCGCCCCGCACCGCCGTGCCGCCTCCAGGGCCTCGTCGAGCGGTCCGAGGGCCGCCGCAGGGCCGTGCGCGGCGGCCAGGGCGGGGGTCGCGGCGATCAGCGTCCACGCCTGCAGGACCGGCATCCGCAAGGCCTTGAAGGCACGTGCGGCATTCAGGGAGAGGTCGGCCGCACGCGCGGGGTCGCCGTGCGCGAGGGCGAGTGCGGCTCCCGCCCGGTCCGCCTGCGCCTGCTGGAACGGTGTCCTGCCCAGCCGTGCGGCGGCGGCGTCGGCCGCGCGGGCGGCGCGGGCGGCCGAGGCGAGGTCGCCGCACTGGGCCGCCGCAGCGGTCATCAGGGCGAACAGGGAGGGCCGGGACGGGGGTTGGAGCAGCGCGAGGTCCTCGCCGCCGCCCTCCACCAGAGTGCGCAGGCAAGCGGCCGGGTCACCGCCGATCAGCCTGCCCACCGCGAGCAGGCCCAGGGCGGAGCCCGCCCACCAGCCGGTGCCGGGAACGGTGGCCCGCAGCCCCGCCTCCGCCAACTCCACCGCCTCGGAGGTCCTGCGCCGCGGGGCGGCCCACAGCAGTGCCGAGGCGCGCAGCGCGAGGGCGAGTCCGGCCGCGTCCGGGGCGCCGATCTCCCCGGCGAGCCGCTCTGCCTCGTGGGCGTGGTGCTGCGCCGCATCGAGACGGCCCGCCCACTGGTCCAGGATCGACAGGCCGAGCAGCTGGTTGACCGCGATGTGCTTGTGCGCGCCCCCGCCCGCGGTCGCCAGGCCCCGCGAGAGGTGCCGGCGGGCGTCGGCGAACCGCTCCACGAACAGTTCGGCACAGCCCAGCAGGGCCAGCACCTCGGGGGCGCGTCCCGCCACGGTGTCGGGGCGGGAGTCGACGAGCCGGGCGCATCGGGCGACCTCGGGAGCGGCCCGCGCGAAGTCGCCGACATAGCTGTCGCAAAAGGCCGCCAGAACCCCGAGCGCGGTGCACACGCCCTCCCCCTCACCCTCCCTCTCGCCCCCGTCCGCTCCGGCGACGGCCCGGGCGGCCTCGTGGGCGAGGCCGCGGACCTCGGCGGCCGTACCGCGCAGCGCGTGGAGGAGGCCGTAGTCGAAGACGAGACCCGCGGTCTGCGCCGGCAGCGGTGCGGACAGGGGCCGGGCCAGGGCGTCGACGACCGTACGGGCCGTCGCGTCGGCCTCCTCGTACCGCCCCAGGAGGCGCTCGGCCTCGACGCACACCGCCAGTGCCTCCGTACGGAGCCGGCCGGGCAGGGCACCGGGGGTGCGCAGGAGTTCGTGGGCCAGGGCGCGCGCCTCCTCCGTACGGCCGGCGGCGGTGAGGGCCCGGCAGCAGTCCAGCGCGAGGCGGGCGCGGGCCCCGGCGTCCGCGCCTTCGGCGGGTGAGTATTCCAGGGTGAGGCGCAGCCAGCGGGCGGCGGTGGCGGGCTCGCGGGCGAGGACCTCGGCGGCGCCTTCGGCGAGTACGCGTAAGGCCGCGGCGGGGTCGGCGGCTGCCGGCAGGGCGGGTTC
>NZ_JBEXKC010000063.1:0-46311 GCF_040609475.1 Streptomyces sp. NPDC004667
AGCTGCCGCTCGTCGTGGGCGGTGACCCACTCGTAGTAGCCGTCGGCGGGGCCAGGCGCGGACCCGGGGCCGGGGGCAGTGCCAGGCGCGGACCCGGGGCCGGGGGCAGTGCCAGGCGCGGACCCGGGGCCGGGGGCAGTGCCAGGCGCGAATCCGGGGCCGGACCCGAACCCGGACCCGGACGCAGACCCGGACCCGGACGCAGACGCAGACCCAGGCGCAGACCCAGGAGCCGGAGGAAAAGCCGAGCCGAGGGTGATCGCGGTCAGCTCCAGCACGCCGGCGAGGTTGAGGTCGGCTCCGTACCCCGGCACGGTGGCGGAGTTGCGTGCCAGCAGGGCCGCGAGGGGGCCGTCGGGCGCCGTTGCGGCGCAGGCGCGCAGGGGGACGGCGAAGCTTGCGGAGCGGTGCTCCGTGCCGAGAGCGGTGCCCAGGACCGCGAGCACCGCTCCGGTCTCCGCGTCCAGGACCGGCCCCCCGCAGGTCTCCGCGCCCCGCGCGAGGGCGTCCCGGCCGTCCGTGCCGATCGCCAACTCGACGGCGGCGGGGAGGAGATGGGCGCGGCCGGCCGCGGTGTAGGTGACCTCCGCACCGGCCGCGAGCACCCGCGCCTGGCGCCAGCCCCGCGCGGGGAGGCGTACGTACGTCCCCGGAGGGATCACCTCGCGCATCGCGACCGGCAGCGGGCGCAGCCCCAGCCCGTCGGTCCGTACGAGGGCCAGCCCGAGGTCCGGCAGGGCGGTCACGTCCTGCGGGCCGGCGGACCAGCTCCGGCCCCCGGGGCCGTGCAGCACCACCCGGGCCGGTCCGCATACGGCCGCGTGGCTGGTGATCACCGTGCCCCGGTCGTCGGCCACGAAGCCGCTGCCGTGCGGCCGCCCGGCCTCGTCGCAGACCAGCACGAGCTCCACCGCGCGACCCGCGCCACCTGCCCCCGGTCCCGCCCCGTCGACGTCGACGTCGACGTCCGCGAGGAAGCCCCCTGCGGGGCCCCCGGGGACGTCCGTGGCGAGGCGCGACCCCGGGCGCGTGCCGAAGCCCGCGTCGAAGCCCGCGCCGGAGTCCGTCCGGGGCTCGGCCCCGCAACTCCTCGCACCGCCGGTGACCTCGTCCGCCATCGCCGCACCACTCCCCTGCCGCGGGACCCCTGGTCACGACGGTAGGCAAGTGAAGATCAGCACGAAAAGCACGCGGGGTGAAAGCGCCCCCTTACGCTCCCCGCATTCACTCCGAGCGCCTGCTCGGACGGGTGAATACGGGGCTCCGGGTGGATAGAGACCTACCCGAGGGGGGTCGTGGAGCGGTGAGCGGCAGTCCCTGTGCGCTCACCGCTCCACGACAACGCGCGGTCGGCGCGCAGGCGGGTCGAAAGACCCGGGTCGGACGAAGACCGGGTCAGACGAAGACCGCGAGGGACTTCGCCTTGCCGTTCTTGCTCTCCACGAGCCCGAGCAGCTGCCCCTTGGGACCGTAGACGGCGACCGTCCGGCCGTCCTGGTACTCGTCCGGCATGTCGATCCGGACCCCGTTGGCGAGCAGCGAGGCCCTCCGGGAGTCCAGGTCCCAGCGCGCGAAGGCGGCGGCCGCCGCCTCGCCGATCGGCATCACGGTCAGCTCCTCCTGGAGCTGGTCCAGGGTCCGCGCGCGGTCGAGCTTGTACGGGCCCACCCGCGTGCGCCGGAGCGCCGTGAGGTGGCCGCCCACGCCGAGGTCGGCGCCCAGGTCGCGGGCGAGGGCGCGGATGTACGTACCGCTGGAGCAGACCACGGAGACGACGAGGTCGACGACCTTGGTGCCGTCCTCGGCCTCCGCCTCCCGCATGTCGTACACCTGGAACGACGAGATGGTCACCGGGCGGGCCGGGATCTCGAAGTCCTCGCCGTCGCGTGCGCGCTTGTAGGAGCGCACGCCCTTGATCTTGATCGCGCTGACCTTCGACGGGACCTGCATGATGTCGCCGGTCAGCTTGGCGATGCCCGCGTCCACCGCCTCGCGGGTCACCCCGGAGGCATCGGCGGACGACGTGATCTCGCCCTCGGCGTCGTCCGTGAGGGTGTACTGCCCGAGACGGATGGTCCCGAGGTACTCCTTCTCGGTCAGGGCGAGGTGGCCGAGGAGCTTGGTGGCCTTCTCCACGCCGAGGACGAGGACGCCCGTCGCCATCGGGTCGAGGGTGCCGGCGTGGCCGACCCGACGGGTCTTGGCGATCCCGCGCATCTTGGCGACCACGTCGTGCGAAGTGAAGCCGGACGGCTTGTCGACGATGACAAGGCCGTCCGGAGTCTTCCCTGCGTTGGTGCTCATTCCGCGGCTGCGTCCTCGTCGTCCTCGTCGCCCGGCTTCTTGTACGGGTCGGCGTCACCGGCGTACTGGGCGCCGGAGGAGACCTCCCGCACCTGGGCGTCGGAGGCGCGCGCCTTGTCGAGGAGGTCCTCGATGGTCTTGGCGTTCTCCGGGAGGGCGTCCGCGACGAAGGTCAGGGTGGGCGTGAACTTGGTTCCCGCCGCCCGGCCGACCGCGGAGCGCAGTACGCCCTTGGCGCTTTCGAGACCCGCGGCCGCGCTGGCCCGGTCCTCGTCGTCGCCGTAGACCGTGTAGAAGACCGTGGCCTCCCGCAGGTCGCCGGTGACCCGGGTGTCCGTGATGGTCACGTGCGTACCGAGGCGGGGGTCCTTGACGCCGCGCTGCAGCTTCTCGGCCACCACCTCCCGGATGAGGTCCGCCAGCTTCTTCGCCCGCGCATTGTCGGCCACTGGTCCGTCTCCTTCTTCCTTGCAGACAAGCAATCAGTCTTCATCACCGTGGAGCCGCCGCCTCACGGACAGCAGCTCCACTTCCGGACGCGCCGCGACCAGCCGCTCACAGCGGTCGAGCACGTCCGATACGAACCCCGCGTCCCCACTCACCAGGGCGACCCCTATACGGGCCCTGCGGTGCAGGTCCTGGTCGCCCACCTCGGCCGCGCTCACGGAGAACTTGCGTTGGAGCTCGGCGACGATGGGCCGGACGACGGAGCGTTTCTCCTTCAGCGAGTGGACGTCGCCGAGGAGCAGATCGAAGGACAGAGTCCCCACGTACATGCAGTTCCGGATGTCCCGCCGGTGCGGGTTAGGTGGCCCGCCGGGCCGTCGCCCGGAGGGATCTCCCGGTCGCGCGAGCGGCCGGTCACCAGAACCGTACACGCAACGGCCGGGGCCGATCGACGGATATTCCGCCGACCGGCCCCGGTGTTACAGCTGACTACGACACGGTGCGAACCGCCTCGCGCTTACGCGCGGGGCTTCTCGCGCATCTCGTACGTCGCGATGACGTCGTCGATCTTGATGTCGTTGAAGGAACCGAGGTTGATACCACCCTCGAAGCCCTCGCGGATCTCGGTGACGTCGTCCTTGAAGCGGCGCAGACCGGAGATGGTGAGGTTCTCGGCGATGACCTTGCCATCGCGCAGGAGCCGCGCCTTGGTGTTGCGCTTGACCTCGCCGGAGCGGATGAGGACACCCGCGATGTTGCCCAGCTTGGACGAGCGGAAGATCTCGCGGACCTCCGCCGTACCGAGCTCGACCTCTTCGTACTCCGGCTTGAGCAGACCCTTCAGGGCCGCCTCGATCTCCTCGATGGCCTGGTAGATCACCGAGTAGTAGCGGACGTCGACGCCCTCGCGGTCCGCCATCTGCGCGGCACGGCCGACAGCGCGGACGTTGTAGCCGATGACGATGGCGTCGGAGCCCATCGCCAGCGAGATGTCCGACTCGGTGACCGCACCCACACCGCGGTGCAGGACGCGGATGTCGACCTCTTCGCCGACGTCGAGCTGGAGCAGCGAGGACTCCAGGGCCTCGACCGCACCGGACGAGTCGCCCTTGATGATGAGGTTGAGTTCCTGGACCAGACCGGCCTTGAGGACCGAGTCGAGGTCTTCCAGGGACACCCGGCGGACGCGCTTGGCGAAGTTGGCGTTGCGCTCACGCGCAGCACGCTTCTCGGCGATCTGACGGGCGGTGCGGTCCTCGTCGACGACGAGGAAGTTGTCGCCGGCGCCGGGGACGTTGGTGAGACCCAGGACCAGGACGGGGGTCGACGGACCCGCTTCCTCGATGTTGTTGCCCTTGTCGTCGAGCATGGCGCGCACACGGCCGTAGGCGTCGCCCACGACCATCGTGTCGCCGACGCGGAGGGTACCGCGCTGGACGAGGACGGTGGCGACGGCACCGCGGCCACGGTCGAGGTGGGACTCGATCGCAATACCCTGAGCGTCCTGCTCGGGGTTGGCGCGCAGGTCGAGCGAGGCGTCGGCGGTGAGGACGACGGCCTCCAGCAGGGAGTCGATGTGCAGACCCTGCTTGGCGGAGATGTCGACGAACATCGTGTCGCCGCCGTACTCCTCGGCGACCAGACCGAACTCGGTGAGCTGACCGCGCACCTTGACCGGGTCGGCACCCTCGACGTCGATCTTGTTGACCGCGACGACGATCGGGACGCCGGCGGCCTTGGCGTGGTTGAGCGCCTCGATCGTCTGCGGCATGACGCCGTCGTTGGCCGCGACCACGAGGATCGCGATGTCGGTCGACTTCGCACCACGGGCACGCATGGCGGTGAACGCCTCGTGACCCGGGGTGTCGATGAAGGTGATCTTGCGGTCTTCGCCGTTGACCTCGGTGCCCACCTGGTAGGCACCGATGCCCTGGGTGATGCCACCGGCCTCGCCCGCGACGACGTTCGTCTTGCGGATGGCGTCGAGCAGGCGGGTCTTACCGTGGTCGACGTGACCCATGACGGTGACGACCGGCGGACGCGGCATGAGGTATTCCTCGCCGCCCTCGTCCTCGCCGAACTCGATGTCGAAGCCCTCGAGGAGCTCGCGGTCCTCTTCCTCCGGGCTGACGATCTGAACCTCGTAGTTCATCTCGCCGGCCAGCATTTCGAGGGTCTCGTCGGAGACGGACTGCGTGGCCGTGACCATCTCGCCGAGGTTCATCATCACGGCGACGAGCGACGCCGGGTTGGCGTTGATCTTCTCCGCGAAGTCGGTGAGGGACGCACCGCGCGACAGGCGAACGGTCTCGCCGTTGCCGCGGGGCAGCATCACGCCGCCGACCGACGGGGCCTGCATGGCCTCGTACTCCTGGCGCCTCTGACGCTTGGACTTGCGGCCACGACGGGCCGGACCGCCGGGACGGCCGAAGGCACCCTGCGTGCCACCACGGGCACCGGGACCACCGGGACGCCCGCCGAAGCCGGGACGACCGCCGCCACCGGCACCGGCCGGACCGCCGCCGAAGCCGCCGCCACCCGGACGCGGACCGCCGAAGCCGCCGCCCGCCGGACGCGAGCCCGGACCGGCCGGACGACCGGCGAAGCCGCCGCCGGGACGACCGGCGCCACCGGGACGGGGACCGCCCGCACCGGGACCACGGCCACCGGGGCCGCCACCGGGACGGGGACCGGGACCACCGGCAGCGGGACGCTGCGGCATCATGCCCGGGTTCGGACGGTTACCGCCGGGAGCACCACCCGGACGCGGGGCGCCGCCCTGCGGACGGGGCATGCCGCCCGGGGTCGGACGGGCGCCGCCGGGACCCTGCGGACGCGGAGCGCCACCGGGGCCGCCCTGCGGACGCGGAGCACCCTGGCCGCCGCCGGCGCCGGGGGCACCGGGACGGGGAGCGCCGGCCGGACGGGGCGCCTGCGGGCGCGCCATGCCGGTGGAGCCGCCGGAGGTGAAGGGGTTGTTGCCCGGACGGGGACCGGCCGGACGGGCGCCCTGGGGACGCGGGGCCTGAGCGCCACCGGGGCGCGGGGCCTGGCCACCGGGGGTGGCGCCGGCCGGACGCGGGGCGCCGGGACGGGCACCGCCCTGGCCCTGACCCTGGGCCGGACGCTGCTGCGCCGGACGGGGGCCGGGGGCCGCGGCGGGACGCTCGGTGCGCGCCGGGGCGGCCGGGGCCGCCGGAGGCGCGGAGAACTCGGTCGCCACGGGAGCCGCCGGAGCGGGCTTCGGGGCGGCCGGAGCCTTGGGACCGGGACGCGGGCCGGGGGTGGCCGGGGTCACCGGGGCGCTGACGGCCGGAGCCTCGGCGACGGGCGGCTTGGGGGCCACCGGCGCACCGGGCTTCGGGGCAGCAGGACGTGCCGCGGCGGCCGGGGAGGGCGCCGCGGGCTTGGCGGGCGCGGCCTTGCGGGGCGCGCCGGGCTTCGCAGCGGACTTGCCGGCGTTGCCGCCGGGCCCCTGCAGTGCGTCAGTCAACTTGCGTACAACCGGCGCCTCGATCGTCGAGGACGCCGAACGGACGAATTCACCGAGTTCTTGGAGCTTGGCCATGACGACCTTGCTCTCCACCCCGAACTCCTTGGCGAGTTCGTATACCCGGACCTTAGCCACTTCGCTCCTTTTAGGTCCGGGTTACGCCGGACCGTCGCTACTTCATGGGCGTACTCATCGCGTACTCATCGAGTGCTCATCGCAATCTCGACCTACTTCCAACTCGCGAGGTACCTGACCGCACGGGATGTCCGTGCCGTACTTCTTCTTACGGTGTCGCCTCGGCCGGTGCGGCCAGGGCTGTGCGCAGTGCCGCCGTGTCGAGCGCTCCTGCGGACCGTAGGGCCCGGGGGAACGCTCTGCGGCGGACCGCCTGGTCGAGGCAGACCGCGGCAGGGTGCACGTAGGCACCCCGGCCGGGCAGCGTACCGCGTGGATCGGGGACGCATTCGTCCCCGACCGCCACGATGCGCAGCAGATCGCTCTTGGCCGCTCGCTCCCGACACCCCACACAGGTGCGTTCGGGGCATGCGCGGGCTTGCGTCCGGCCAGACACGCCTAAGTCTACCTCCCCGTACCGACCTCACCCCTTCAGGTGAAAAATCGAACGGACGTTGTTGTGATCCACGAGCGGTCCTCCACTTGCGGGCCCGCTCCGTGTCCCTGTCTACCGGCCGGGAACCTCCGGCCGGTACTGGTTTATTCCCGGCCCCGGCCCTGGCCACGGTCGTGACCGCGATCCTGGGTCCGCTCCTGGGTCCGCTCCTGGCCGCGGCCGCCGTCACCCTCGCCGTCCCGGTCCGGGGTCTCCTCGGTGTCCGGGCGGATGTCGATGCGCCAGCCGGTGAGCCGCGCGGCGAGGCGGGCGTTCTGGCCCTCCTTGCCGATGGCGAGCGACAGCTGGTAGTCGGGCACGGTCACCCGCGCGGAACGCGAGTCCCAGTCGACGACCTCGACCTTGCTCACCCGAGCGGGTGACAGGGCGTTCGCGACCATCTCCGCCGGGTCGTCCGACCAGTCGACGATGTCGATCTTCTCGCCGTGCAGCTCGGCCATCACGTTGCGCACGCGGCTACCCATCGGGCCGATGCAGGCGCCCTTCGGGTTCAGACCCGAACGGGTGGACCGGACGGCGATCTTGGTGCGGTGACCGGCCTCGCGGGCGATCGCGGAGATCTCGACGCTGCCGTCGGCGATCTCGGGGACCTCCAGCGAGAACAGCTTCTTCACCAGGTTGGGGTGGGTGCGCGACAGGGTCACGGAAGGCCCGCGGACACCCTTCGCCACGCGCACGACGTACGTCTTCAGACGGAGCCCGTGCGTGTACTCCTCACCCGGGACCTGCTCCTGCACCGGCAGGATGGCTTCCAGCTTGCCGATGTCGACCAGGACGTTCTTGGGGTCCTTGCCCTGCTGGACCACGCCGGTGATGACGTCGCCCTCGCGGCCGGCGAACTCGCCGAAGGTCAGGTCGTCCTCGGCGTCGCGCAGACGCTGGAGGATCACCTGCTTGGCGGTCGTCGCGGCGATCCGCCCGAAGTCCGACGGGGTGTCGTCGAACTCCTTGGGCTCCTGGCCCTCTTCGAGGTCCCTCGGGTCCTCCTTCGCCCACACGACCACGTGACCGTTGGTGCGGTCGAGCACGACGCGGGCACGCCGGAAGCTGCCCTCGGTGCGGTGGTACGCGATGAGGAGGGCCGACTCGATCGCCTCGACGAGCAGGTCGAAGGAGATCTCCTTCTCCCGGACCAGACCCCGCAGGGCACTCATGTCGATGTCCACGGCTACGCCTCCTCTTCCTTCTTGTCCTTGCGGTTGAACTCGATCTCGACACGCGCCTTGGCGATGTCGGTGAACGCGATGCGGCGGGTGGTCGCCTTGCGGCCCTTCACACCCGGTACTTCGAGGTCCAGGCCCTCGTCGTCGACGCCGAGGATGCGGGCGACCAGTTCACCGGCACCCTTTTCACCGTCGGCGGACAGCTGAAACTTCACGAGACGACCGGTCGCCCGAACGTAGTGACGGTGCTCGCTGAGCGGCCGGTCCGCACCCGGGGAACTGACTTCGAGGACGTACTCGTCCTCACCCATCACGTCGGAAGCGTCGAGCAGGTCGGAGACCTCACGGCTCAGCTCGGCACAGGCGTCCAGCTCCACGCCCTCATCGGAGTCCACGACGATCCGCAGCATGCGGCGCTTGCCCGCCTTGGAGACTTCGATCTCTTCGAGGTCCAGTCCCTTGGCGGTGACGAGCGGCTCCAGCAATCCGCGCAGCCTGTCGCTCTGGGTGGTGCTCATCCGGGTGACTCCTCGGCCGCGTGTGCTGTTGTGGTTTTCGTCGCGTGTCAGGTCAAAGGGTATCCGGTCGCGGAGGGTGTTGCCGTCCGCTCTCCCGACGGGCCCCCGGGTACCGTGATCACACCCTGCCCAGACACCACCCCCGAGGACGGCGCCGTGCCCTGGACCCTGCCCCCCCGGCCCTCCCGAAGGAGCCTGCTCACCGGAGCCGCCGGCGCGGCCGGGGCCGCCCTGCTCGCCGGATGCACCGGCGGGGGCGGCCCGTCCGGGGACGGCACCGGGATTCCACTCGAACGGCGGATGCGGGAGGGCGCCGTTCGTGACAGTGCGCGGCTGCTCGAACGCTACGACGCCACCGTCGCCGTCCATCCCGCGCTGGCGGAGCGGCTCGCACCGCTGCGGGCCGCCGTCGCGGCGCACTCGGCGGCCCTGGCCTTCCCGGCCCCGGACGCCGGGGGCCGCACCCCGGCCGCCCGGTCCGCCTCGCCCTCGCCCTCACCCTCCGCATCCGCCTCCGCCTCCGCGGCCGCCGCCACGGCGTCCGCGCCCCCGGCGGCGAGCCGTGAGGCCGTCCCGCCGAAGCCCGCCGAGGCGCTGAGCTCCCTCGCCGACGCCGAGCGGAGCCTGTCGGAGGCGCGGACCATCGCGCTGGCCGGGGCGCCGGGGGAACTGGCCCGGCTGCTGGCCTCCGTCGCCGCCTGCGGCGCCGTCCACGCGTACCTGCTCACCTCCACCCCCGGAGCCGCCTCGTGAAGCCCGAACCCTCCCCCGCCGGCCGTGCGCTGCAGGCCGCCCAGGCCGCCCTGGCCGCCGAGCACGCGGCGGCGTACGGGTACGGGGTGATCGGCGCCCGGGTCGTGGCGGACCGCGCGACCGAGGCCCGGGAGGCCTACGGCGCCCATGTGGCCCGGCGTGACGCGCTCACCCGTACGGTGCGCGAGATGGGCGGCGCGCCCGTGGCCGCCGAGGCGGCGTACGCGCTGCCCTTCGAGCTGCGCACCCCCGACGACACCACGCGGCTGGCCGCCGTGATCGAGGACCGGGTGGCGGGCGCGTACTCCGATCTGGTGCGGGCGGCGGACGGCCGGTTGCGCCGCGAGGCGGCCGACGCGCTGAGCGCCGCGGCCGTCCGGGCGGCACGCTGGCGCGGCAGCGGCGTAGCCTTCCCTGGGCTCACGGAACGCTCCGACCGAGCTCCCACCAGCTGAAAGGGATCACGCACGCATGGCTTTCGAACCGCCGCAGCGGCTTGTACGGGCGCTCGGCGAGCTGCCGGAGGAGGAGCGGGCCACCCAGTGGCTGGGGCACCTGCCCGAGCTCACCGAGGAGGCGCTGCACCGGCGGCAGGTCGTGGCCCAGCGGGTCCAGGCACCGGGCGGCCGCAGCAGCCTGGTGATCCTCGTCCGGTACGCCGACGGCACCCCGGCCGCCCTCAAGCTGGCCCCGCCCGGGGCCCGGCCGGACCGGGAGCTGGCGGCGCTCGCCCACTGGGGCGGTTTCGGGGCCGTACGGGTCCTCGACTCCCGCCACCACGAGGCGGACGGGGCCCTGCTGCTGGAGCGGCTGCACGCGGAGGTCTCGCTGCGTTCGCTGCCGGACGCCAAGGCCCTGCTGGAGGCGTGCGGCACGTTGCGGCGGCTGTGGGTGGAGCCGCCGCCCGGTCACCCCTTCGAGACGGTGGCCGAGCGCACGGCCCGCCAGGGCGAGGCTCTGCGCGCCGCGCCCGCGGAGGTGCGGGCGCTCGCGGACTCGGCGCTGGCGCTGCGCGCGGAGCTGACGGCGCTGCCGGGCGAGGAGCTGCTGCTGCACGGGAACTTCCGGCAGGGCAAGGTGCTGGCCGGGGAGCGGGCGCCGTGGCTGACGGTGGGCCCGGACCCGCTGGTGGGCGAGCGGGCCTACGACCTGGCCCGGCTGGTGCGGGACCGGCTGGAGGACCAGATGGCCACCTCGGCGGGGGCGGCCGGGGCCCGGCGGCGGGTGCACCGGCTCGCGGACTCGCTGGAGGTGGACCGCGAGCGGCTGCGGGGCTGGACGGTGTTCCGGGCGGTGGAGTCCGGGGTGCGGGCGCTGGCCGCCGGGCGGCGCGGGGACGCGGAGCTGCTGCTGGAGTTCGCCGCCTGGTTGTAGGGCATACCGTAGGTAAGAGGTATGAATCCGGCAGGGGGCCGTCATGGTCGAGGAACTGCTGACAGCGGCGGTGGCCGCCGCCACGGGTGTGATGGTGTACACGGGCGTGGCGGCCCGGGTGGTGAAGCAGTACGAGCGGGGCGTGGTCTTCCGCTTCGGTCGGCTGCGGGAGGGCGTCCGCGGGCCCGGGTTCACGATGGTGCTGCCGTTCGTGGACCGGCTGCGCAAGGTGAACATGCAGATCGTGACGCTGCCGGTGCCGGCCCAGGAGGGCATCACGCGGGACAACGTCACGGTGCGGGTCGACGCGGTCGTGTACTTCAAGGTCGTGGACCCGGCCAACGCGATCATCGAGGTGGAGGACTACCGGTTCGCGGTCTCCCAGATGGCGCAGACCTCGCTGCGTTCGATCATCGGCAAGAGCGATCTGGACGACCTGCTGTCCAACCGGGAGCAGCTCAACCAGGGGCTGGAGCTGATGATCGACAGTCCGGCGGTGGGCTGGGGCGTGCAGATCGACCGGGTCGAGATCAAGGACGTGTCGTTGCCGGAGACCATGAAGAGGTCGATGGCCCGGCAGGCGGAGGCCGACCGTGAGCGGCGGGCCCGCGTGATCAACGCGGACGCGGAGCTCCAGGCGTCGAGGAAGCTGGCGGAGGCAGCGGCCGTGATGTCGGAACAGCCGGCCGCCCTCCAACTGCGGCTGCTCCAGACGGTGGTGGCGGTCGCGGCGGAGAAGAACTCCACCCTGGTGCTGCCGTTCCCGGTGGAGCTGCTGCGCTTCCTGGAACGGGCGGCCCCGGCCCCCGCGACGGCCCCGGACACCCCGGCGGCGGCGCCCGCGCCGGACACCGTCACCCGGGGCCGGGCTCCGGGCGGGCTGACGCCGGTCGCGTCGCCGCCGCCTCCGGCACGGCCCGAGGGGCTGCCGGAGGGGCGGCGGGCGGAGCCTGCCTAGGGCCTCGCCCAGGCCTGCCTAGGCCTGGCCTGCCGGTGCGTTCAGGCGGGCGAGGGCCTCGTCCAGGGGGAGTTCCTCGCGGGTGCCGGCCGCACGGTCCTGGAGTTCGACCACGCGGTCGCCCGAGCGGCGGCCCGCCACCAGGATCCGGGGCACGCCGATGAGTTCGGCGTCGGTGAGCTTGACGCCCGGGGAGAGTCCGGGCCGGTCGTCGAGCAGGACCCGGTGTCCGGCGGCGGCCAGCGCTTCGGCGGCCTCCTCGGCGAGCGCCAGCGGGACGGCCTTGCCGGCGGCCACGACGTGGACGTCGGCCGGCGCGACGGCGGCGGGCCAGCACAGGCCCCGGTCGTCGGCGGTCTGCTCCGCGAGCGCGGCGACGGCGCGGGAGACGCCGATGCCGTAGGAGCCCATGGTGACCCGGACGGGCTTGCCCTCCTTGCCGAGGACGTCGAGCCCGAAGGCGTCGGCGTACTTGCGGCCGAGCTGGAAGATGTGCCCGATCTCGATGGCCCGGTCCAGGCGCAGTCCGGCCCCGCAGGAGGGGCAGGGGTCGCCCGGCTCGACGACGACCACGTCGAGGTGGCGGTCGACCTCGAAGTCCCGGCCGCAGACCACGTTGCGGGCGTGGGTGTCCGCCCGGTTGGCGCCGGTGACCCAGGCCGTGCCGGGAGCCACGCGCGGGTCGGCGATGTAGGGCACCTTGTCCAGGCCCTGCGGGCCGACGTAGCCGCGTACGAGGTCGGGCCGGCCGGCGAAGTCCTCCGCCGTCACCAGCTCCACCACGGCCGGGGCGAGGTGCTCGCCGAGCTTGCCGAGGTCCACCTCGCGGTCGCCGGGGACGCCGACTGCCGTGATCTCGCCGTCGACCTTGACGAGGAGGTTCTTCAGGGTCGCCGACGCGGGGACGCCCAGGTGCGCCGCCAGCGTCTCGATCGTGGGGGTGTCGGGGGTGTCCACCTCCTCGATCGCCGGGTGTTCGGCGGTCACGGGCGCCAGCGCGAAGGTGACGGCCTCGGTGTTCGCGGCGTAGTCGCAGGAGGGGCAGTCCACGAAGGTGTCCTCGCCGGCCGCGGCCGGGGCCAGGAACTCCTCGGACGCCGATCCGCCCATCGCCCCGGAGACGGCGGAGACGATCCGGTGGTCCAGGCCGAGCCGCTCGAAGATCCGTACGTAGGCCTCGCGGTGGAGCCGGTAGGACTCGGCCAGGCCCTCGTCGGACACGTCGAAGGAGTAGGAGTCCTTCATCTGGAACTCGCGCCCGCGCAGCACGCCGGAGCGGGGGCGGGCCTCGTCGCGGTACTTGGTCTGGATCTGGTAGAGCATGACCGGCAGGTCCTTGTAGGACGTGCACTGGTCCTTCACGACGAGGGTGAAGATCTCCTCGTGGGTGGGGCCGAGGAGGTAGTCGGCACCCTTGCGGTCCTTGAGCCGGAACAGCAGGTCGCCGTACTCGGACCAGCGGCCGCTGACCTCGTAGGGCTCCTTCGGCAGCAGGGCCGGGAGCAGCACTTCCTGCGCCCCGATGGCGTCCATCTCCTCGCGGACGATGCGCGAGACGTTGTCCAGGACGCGCTTGCCGAGCGGCAGCCAGGTCCACACCCCCGCCGAGCTGCGGCGGACGTAGCCGGCGCGCACGAGGAGGCGGTGGCTGAGGGTTTCGGCGTCGGCCGGGTCCTCACGGAGGGTCTTGGCCATGAGGCGGGACATGCGCTGCACGTGTTGCGTTGACATGTCCGGAGGCTACCGGGGCGGGTGCGGCTCCCGGAAACCGTTTCGCGGGCCGAGCAGCGGGAGCCGCGCGCCCATGACGGCGTACGGGAGGCTCGCGCTCGGGAAGTGCACGCGGCGGGCCAGGTCCCGGTAGCCGAGGGCCGTGTAGAGGCCCCGGGCGGGGCTGTCGGTGTCGATGGCGGAGAGGATCGAGTGGGGTTCGCTCGCCGCGTCGGTGAGCCGGGTGATGAGGGCACGGCCGACGCCGTGCCCCTGGAAGCCGGGGTGGACGTGGAGCTCGGTGATGACGAAGGAGCCGTCGAGCCAGCCGTCGACGCCGCCGGCGCGCAGGTACGGCTCGACGATGGTGGACCACCAGTGGGCGCGGTCGTTGGGCATTCCGTAGACGAAACCGGCGAGGGTGCCGTCATCGGTGTACGCGCCGAGCGCGCGGGCGCCGGGGCAGGTCATGTGGCGCTGGACGATGTAGCGCCGGATGCCGACCTCCTCCTCGCTGAGCCCGAAGGCCACGGCCTGGACGCGCAGCGCCTCGTCCACGCGGCCGGCGAGGTCGAGGGGCCCGATGCGGAGTCCGGCGGGCCGTGCGGGGTCGTCGCCCCCGGGGGTAGGCAGCATGCGGCGACCTTACTGCGGGGTAGTGCCGCTCGGGTACGGCTTCCGCGAGGAAAGGGGGAGCTCGGGACGGGGGAGGGAGCGGGGCCGGGAGGGGACGCTCAGAACAGGATGCTCATGAACGCGCCGACCTCGCGGAAGCCGACCCTGCGGTAGGAGGCGCGGGCCGCGGTGTTGAAGTCGTTGACGTAGAGGCTGACGACGGGGGCGACGTCGCGCAGGGCGTACTCGACCACGGCGGCCATGCCGGTCTCGGAATGGCCGCGTCCGCGGAACTCGGGATCGACCCAGACGCCCTGGATCTGGCAGGCGCGGGGGGTGGCGGCGCCGATCTCTGCCTTGAAGACGACCCTGCCGTCCTCGACGCGGGCGAACGAGCGGCCGGTGCCGACCAGCTCGGCGACCCTGGCCTGGTAGAGGAGGCCTCCGTCGCCGGCGAGCGGGGAGATGCCGACCTCCTCGGTGAACATGGCCACGCAGGCGGGCATGATCAGGTCCATCTCGTCCTTGCGGACGCGGCGCACCAGCGGGTCGGCGGCGACCTGCGCGGACGGCTGCTCGATGACCATGAGGGGCTGGTGGGCGCGCACGTCGCGGGCCGGTCCCCAGCTGGGTTCCAGGAGCTTCCACAGCAGCCGGGTGGCCTCGGCGGGCCCGACGATGGAGGAGCAGCGGCGGCCGGTGCGGCGGGCCCGGTCGGCGAAGGCCCGTACGGCGTCGGGTCCGGCGCAGACGGGGACGAGGTTGGCGCCGGCGTAGCAGAGCGAGCGGAGCTCGCCGTCGGCGTACCAGCCCCACATCTCCCCGCCCAGGCGCCAGGGGTCGAGCCCCGCGACCTGGACCCGGGAGGTGACGAAGGCGTTCTCGACCGGCTCGCGTCCGAGGATGTCGAGCGCGGCGTCGAGATCACTGGGCTCAAGGACCCGGGTGGTGGTCTGCGTCAACACTGGGGCCTCACCGTGCAGGTCTGCTGATCTCCGCACTGTACCCGGCGTCGCTTGCGGATGCCCTGTCCCACGGGTCACGAAAAGACCCCGGCCCCGCCCCCGAACTGCGGGAACGGGGCCGGGGCCGCTTCTTCGGGTCAGACGCCGATGGCGACGGTGGGCTCGCCGGAGGCGATGCCGTCCTTCTCCATCTGCTCGGCGATCTTCATCGCCTCTTCGATGAGGGTCTCGACGATCTTCGACTCGGGGACGGTCTTGATGACCTCGCCCTTCACGAAGATCTGGCCCTTGCCGTTGCCGGAGGCGACGCCGAGGTCGGCCTCACGGGCCTCGCCGGGGCCGTTGACGACGCAGCCCATGACCGCGACGCGCAGCGGGACCTCCATGCCCTCCAGGCCCGCCGTGACCTCCTCGGCCAGCTTGTAGACGTCGACCTGGGCGCGGCCGCAGGACGGGCAGGAGACGATCTCCAGGCGGCGCGGCCTGAGGTTCAGCGATTCCAGGATCTGGATGCCGACCTTGATCTCCTCGACCGGGGGCGCGGACAGCGACACGCGGATGGTGTCGCCGATGCCCTCGGAGAGCAGCGCGCCGAAGGCGACGGCGGACTTGATGGTGCCCTGGAAGGCGGGGCCGGCCTCGGTGACGCCGAGGTGCAGCGGGTAGTCGCAGGCGGCGGCCAGCTGGCGGTAGGCGTTGACCATCACGACCGGGTCGTTGTGCTTGACCGAGATCTTGATGTCGCCGAAGCCGTGCTCCTCGAAGAGGGAGGCCTCCCACAGCGCGGACTCGACCAGCGCCTCGGGGGTGGCCTTGCCGTACTTCTTCAGCAGCCGCGCGTCGAGGGAGCCGGCGTTGACGCCGATGCGGATCGGGGTGCCGGTGTCCTTGGCGGCCCGCGCGATCTCCTTGACCTTGTCGTCGAACTGCTTGATGTTGCCCGGGTTCACGCGGACGGCGGCGCAGCCGGCGTCGATCGCGGCGAACACGTACTTCGGCTGGAAGTGGATGTCGGCGATGACCGGGATCTGCGACTTCTTCGCGATGACGGCCAGCGCGTCGGCGTCGTCCTGGGTCGGGCAGGCGACGCGGACGATGTCGCAGCCGGAGGCGGTCAGCTCGGCGATCTGCTGGAGCGTCGCCCCGATGTCGGAGGTCCTGGTGGTGGTCATCGACTGGACGGAGATCTGTGCGTCACCGCCGACGGCCACCTTGCCGACCTGGATCTTGCGGCTGACCCTGCGGTCGGCAAGCTTCGTCGGCACGGCCGGCATTCCGAGAGAGATGGCAGTCATCTGCTGTGCAACCCCAAGGTGTGGATCAAGGTCCCGAGATCGGCGGGCTCCAGCCTTCGAGATTACGCCAATCCACACGGTCCCCCCGCATCCGAGGGGGTGCGCCACCCGAACGTAGGGAGCCGGGCACGATGCGTGCCCGGCTCCCCGGTCCGTCCTGTACCGCGCTCCGCAGCTAGGTGATCTTGATCGGGTTCACCACGTCCGCGACGAGCACCAGCAGGGTGAAGCAGACGAAGACACCGGCGACCACGTACGCGGCGGGCATCAGCTTGGCCACGTCGAAGGGGCCGGGGTCGGCGCGCCGGAAGAGCTTGGCGACGCTGCGGCGCAGGGACTCCCACAGGGCGCCGGCGATGTGTCCGCCGTCCAGGGGCAGCAGCGGCAGCATGTTGAACAGGAACAGCGAGAGGTTGAACATGCCCAGGACGTTGAGCAGGATCGAGAACTTCTGTTCGCTCGGCAGGTCCAGGGCGGCGATGTCCCCGCTCATGCGGGCGGCCCCGACGATGCCCATCGGGGAGTCGGGCTCGCGCTCGGCGCCGTCGAAGGCGGCGTTCCACAGGGCGGGGATCTTGGCGGGGAGCTTGACCAGACCCTGGATGCTGCCGTCGACGATCTCGCCCATGTGGTCCACGGACTCACCGAAGGACAGGGCCGCGATCTCGTTCTTCGGGCTGAAGCCGAGCCAGCCGGCCGTCACGTACTCGCCCTTGACGTAGCCGCCGTGGCCGTCGGTCTTGGCGACCCGGTTCTCGATGAGGTTCACGGGGACGACCACCCGCTGCCCGTCGCGCACGACGGTGACGGTGGTGGCGCCGATGGTGTCGCGGATCCGCTTCTGCAGTTCGGACCAGTCGGAGACCGGCCGCCCGCCGAAGGCGACGATCTTGTCGTCGGCCCGCAGTCCGGCCTGCTTGGCCGGGGCCACCGGGTCACCGGCCTTGCAGACCTCGCGGTTCTCGCTCTGCTGGATGACGCAGGGCGAGACGCTCGCGATCTGGGTGGTCGTCCGGTTGATCCCGAAGGTCATCCAGACGCCGAAGAAGATCGCCAGGGCGAGCACCAGGTTCATGAAGGGGCCCGCGAACATCACGATGACGCGCTTCCAGGGCTTGCGCGTGTAGAAGAGCCGCGACTCGTCCCCGGGCTGGAGCTCCTCGTAGGCCGCCGAGCGGGCGTCCTCGATCATGGAGCGGAACGGGGAGGTGGAGCGGGCCGTGACCTTGCCGTCCTCGCCGGGCGGGAACATCCCGATCATGCGGATGTAGCCGCCCATGGGGATGGCCTTGATCCCGTACTCGGTCTCGCCCTTCCTGCGCGACCAGATGGTCTTGCCGAAGCCGACCATGTACTGGGGCACGCGGATGCCGAAGAGCTTGGCCGTGGAGAGGTGGCCCAGCTCGTGCCAGGCGATCGAGAACAGCAGTCCGCCCACGAAGACGAGTACACCGATCAGGTTCAGCACCAGCGTCATGCGCTCGCCTCCAGGGCGGCCCGCGCCGCCATCTCCCGTGCCCGGGCCCTGGCCCAGGTCTCCGCTTCGAGGACGTCCGCCACGGTCAGGGAAGTTCCCGACTCCGGCGTCCCGTGCTCGTCGACCACCGCAGAGACGGTATCCATGATTGCTGTGAACGGCAGCCGACCGGCCAGGAAGGCCTCGACGCACTCCTCGTTCGCCGCATTGAACACGGCGGGCGCGGTGCCGCCCAGGGTGCCGACGTGCCGGGCCAGGCCCACGGACGGGAAGGCCTCGGTATCCAGCGGGAAGAACTCCCAGCTCGACGCCTTGGTCCAGTCGAAGGCGGGGGCCGCGTCCGGGATCCGCACGGGCCAGCCCAGACCGATCGCGATCGGGCCGCGCATGTCCGGCGGGGTGGCCTGGGCGAGGGTGGAGCCGTCGGTGAACTCGACCATGGAGTGCACGTAGGACTGCGGGTGGACGACGACCTCGATGCGGTCGAAGGGGATGTCGTAGAGCAGGTGGGCCTCGATGACCTCCAGGCCCTTGTTGACCAGGGTGGCGCTGTTGACCGTGATCACCGGGCCCATGGCCCAGGTGGGGTGCGCGAGGGCGTCCTCGACCGTGACGGAGGCCAGCTCCGCGCGGGTGCGGCCGCGGAAGGGGCCGCCGGAGGCGGTGACGACGAGCTTGCGGACGTCGGCGCGGGTGCCGGCGGCCAGTGCCTGGAAGAGGGCCGCGTGCTCGGAGTCCACCGGGATGATCTGGCCGGGCTTCGCGAGGGCCTTGACCAGCGGGCCGCCGACGATCAGCGACTCCTTGTTGGCCAGGGCCAGGGTGCGGCCCGCGCGCAGCGCGGCCAGGGTGGGCGCCAGGCCGATGGAACCCGTGATGCCGTTAAGGACGGTGTGGCATGCGGAGGCGGCGAGTTCGGTCGCCGCGTCGGGTCCGGCGAGGATCTCCGGCAGCGACTCGGAGGCGCCGTACTGCTCGCTCAGCGCCTCCTTGAGGGCCGGTACGGCGTCCTCGCGGGCGACGGCCACCGTCTCGACCCGCAGCAGCCTGGCCTGTTCGGCCAGCAGCCCGACGCGTCCGCCGGCGGCGGACAGCGCGGTGACCCGGAAACGGTCCGGGTTGCGCAGGGCGAGGTCGATGGCCTGGGTGCCGATGGACCCGGTCGACCCGAGGATGACGATGTCCCGGCGGCCGGCCGAGGCGTCGAAGAGGAGGTGCGGGTCGGCGAGGGGGGCTGGACTGTCGCTCATGCCCACCATTGTTGCCGCAACTCAGGGGCGCTCGGACAGGGAGTCCCCGTCCGCGACCCGCAGGAGGAGGTGCGGAAGCGTTCCGGCGAAGTCCGGGAGGGTCCGGGCCGCCTCCCACCAGGCGTCCGGATCCCCGTCCAGGGCCAGTGCGAACAGCCGGGCGGCCTCGGCGCGCGCGGCGAGCACGGCCTCCGGCCGGTCGTAGCGGTCGGGGTGGTCCACGTCGCCGAGCCACTGGTCCTCGTCCAGGGCCCAGCAGGCCGGAAGCTTGTGCCGGATCACGTCGGTTCCGGTCAGCAACCCGCGGTCCAGGCAGTCCCGGACCCAGCGGATGTCCTCGTCGACGGTCTCCATCGGCACGGCGAGGCTGGTCAGGGCCAGCTCCCGCTCCACTCCCCCGGTCGGTTCCAGGGCGGCCGGGGCCAGGGCGCGCACGGCCTCGGCGAGGCCGTCGACAGGCGGACCGGGCGGGGGCCCAGGCAGGGCGCCGTTCGCCACACCGTGGGCGAGCGCGGTCAGCGCTCCCGGGAAGGACGGGGCCTGCCTCAGCAGTTCGGCCCACAGCCGCGGGTCGTCCCCCAGGGGTTCCAGCGCGCGGGTGGCCGCGGTGCGTATCTCCGCCTGCTCGGACAGGTTCCAGCGCAGGCCGCGGGTTCCGTTCGGGCGGCACAGCAGCAGGGCGCGGTGCGCGGGGGCGGTGTGGGCGACCAGCTCGGCGGGGGTGAGCAGGCCCATCCGGACGGCGCGGACGAACGGACGGTGCCAGGCCCTGCCGTACGGGGCGGTGCCCGTGGTCGTCAGGAGCGTGCGCACGGTCTCCCGGGACGGCCGCGCGCGCATGAGCAGGGCCTCTACGGAGCCGGGCGGCAGGGGCCGGCGCAGGTGCTCGGAGGCCGGCAGCTCCGGGTCCGCCGTGTGCGGGAGCGCCAGGATGTCGAGCGGGACCCTGGGGTGGTGCGTGCCGTGGCGGCGGAGCAGGCCGATGAGCTCCTCGCCGCTCAGCGGGCCGTCGGCCGGGTCGCGGCCGAGTTCCGCGCGCAGCAGCGGCAGCAGCGCCTCGGGGGTGCGGCGGGCCGCGTAGCGGGCGGGGCCCGGCAGGCCGGGCAGCGGGCAGCCGCGCACGTAGGGGTTGCGGGCGACGAAGTGCCGGTCGCGGTCGGTACCGTCGCGCACGAGGAGGGTGACGGCGGAGGCGGGCAGGCGTTCGTCGCGGCACAGGTGGTCGCGGGTGTCGGGGTCGAGCCGGCCGATCAGGTCGGCGGCGATGTGCTCTGGTGCGTGGCGCAGTACGAGCGCCACGCACCAGGCCCGCCGCCGGCTGTCCCTGTGTCCGTCCATTGCCTTGCTCCGTGCCGCTCGTACGCCTGTCCGGTTCCCTGCCGTGCGGCGATGATCGCAGGTCAGCGGAGCGGGCGGTGCACGTTTTTGTGTACGGAGGGGCCGGGGGCCGCGTCCGCGATCCACGGGCCGTCGCCCGAGGGGTCGAGGACCCCTTCCTCCAGCCAGGTGTAGGCGCCGCCGAGGACGCCTTGGACGACCTTGCGGTCGAGGTCGTCGGTGTTGGACCAGAGGCGGCCGAAGAGCTCCTCGACGCGGAGCCGGGACTGCCGGCAGAACGCGTCGGCGAGCTGGTACGCCTCGCGGCCGTGGTCGCCGGTGGCGCGCAGGTGCTCGGCGCGGACGCAGGCGGCGCTCATGGCGAAGAGTTCGGCGCCGATGTCGACGATCCGGCCGAGGAACCCCTGCTTGGTCTCCATGCGGCCCTGCCAGCGCGCCATGGCCAGGAAGGTGGAGCGGGCGAGTTTGCGCGAGCCGCGTTCGACGTAGCGCAGGTGGGTGGCGAGGTCGGGGTGGCCCGCCGGGTGGAACTCCCGGTAGGTGCCGGGGACCTGGCCGGGGCCGGCGGCCAGCCTGGGCAGCCAGCGGGCGTAGAAGCCGGTGGCGCGGGCTCCGGCCCTGGCCTTGTCCGCCAGGGCCTTGTCGGGGTCGATGAGGTCCCCCGCGACCGAGAGGTGGGCGTCGACGGCCTCGCGGGCGATCAGCAGGTGCATGATCTCCGTCGAGCCCTCGAAGATCCGGTTGATGCGCAGGTCGCGGAGCATCTGCTCGGTGGGTACGGCCCGCTCGCCGCGCGCGGCGAGCGACTCGGCCGTCTCGAAGCCGCGGCCGCCGCGGATCTGGACCAGCTCGTCGGCCATCAGCCAGGCCATCTCCGAGCCGTAGAGCTTGGCGAGGGCCGCCTCGATGCGGATGTCGTTGCGGTTCTCGTCGGCCATCTGGGAGGCCAGGTCGACCACCGCTTCGAGGGCGAAGGTGGTGGCCGCGATGAAGGAGATCTTGGCGCCGACGGCCTCGTGCCGGGCGACGGGGCGGCCCCACTGCTCGCGTACGCCGCTCCACTCGCGGGCGATCTTCAGGCACCACTTGCCGGCGCCGACGCACATGGCGGGCAGCGACAGGCGGCCGGTGTTGAGCGTGGTCAGCGCGATCTTGAGGCCCGCTCCCTCGGCGCCGATCCGCTGGGCGGCGGGCACCCGGACCCGGTGGAAGCGGGTGACGCCGTTCTCCAGGCCGCGCAGGCCCATGAAGGCGTTGCGGTGCTCGACGGTGATCCCCGGCGAGTCGGCCTCCACGACGAAGGCGGTGATCCCGCCGCGATGCCCCTCGCTCGCGGGGACCCGGGCCATGACCACGAGGAGGTCGGCGACGACCCCGTTGGTGGTCCACAGCTTCACCCCGTCGAGCACGTAGGCGTCCTCGCCGTCCGGCACGGCCGTGGTGGCCAGGCGGGCCGGGTCGGAGCCGACGTCGGGCTCGGTGAGCAGGAAGGCGCTGATCGCGGAGGTGGCGCAGCGGGGCAGGTAGGCGTCCTTCTGCTCCTTCGTGCCGAACATCTTCAGGGGCTGGGGGACGCCGATCGACTGGTGCGCGGACAGCAGGGCTCCGATGGCCGGGCTGACCGAGCCGACGAGGGCGAGCGCCTTGTTGTAGTAGACCTGGGTCAGCCCCAGGCCCCCGTACTCGGTGCCGATCTTCATCCCGAGGGCGCCGAGCTCCTTGAGCCCGCGCACCGTCTCGTCGGGGATCCGCGCCTCGCGCTCGATGCGGGCTCCGTCGATCTCGTTCTCGCAGAAGACCCGCAACCGGGCCAGGAAGGCCTCCCCGCGCCGGACGTCCTCGTCGGCGGGGAGCGGGTGGGGGTGGATCAGGTCGAGCCGGAACCGCCCGAGGAACAGCTCCTTGGCGAAGCTGGGCTTGCGCCAGTCCTGTTCCCTGGCCGCCTCCGCGACCTGCCGCGCCTCGCGCTCGGTCACCTTGGGCTGTACGGGCTGTACGGGCTGCGTCGCTGACATCCGGGTGCTCACCTCGCCGTATCGGGGGGACTACCGATCGGTGCTACCTGTGAGTCGTACCCGCTGCGGGCACCCGGGAAAAGGCCCGTGCGGGTGGCGGGGAAATGGGAGACGGCCGGAGCCCCCGCACAGTAGGCTCCGGCCGTCGGTCCATGACCGTACGAGTCGGTCAGATGTCGAGGCCCGTGAGGACCAGGACGCGCTCGTACGTGTAGTCGTCCATCGCGTAACGGACGCCCTCGCGGCCCACGCCGGACTGCTTGACGCCGCCGTACGGCATCTGGTCGGCGCGGTAGGACGGCACGTCGCCGACGATCACACCGCCGACCTCGAGCTCGCGGTGGGCGCGGAAGGCGACCTGGATGTCGCGGGTGAAGACGCCGGTCTGCAGGCCGAACTTCGAGTCGTTGACGGCGGCGAAGGCCTCGTCGGTGTTCTCGACCCGGGTGATCGTCAGGACCGGGCCGAAGACCTCCTCGGTGGCGAGCTTGACGCCCGCCGGGATCTCCGCGAGGACGGTCGGCTCGACCGTGGCACCGTCGCGCTTGCCGCCGGTGAGCAGCTTGGCACCGGCGGAGACGGCCTCGTCCACCCAGGACTCGACGCGCTTGGCGGCGTCCTCGGAGACCAGCGGGCCGACGTCGGTGGCGTCGTCCGCCGGGTCGCCGGTGACCTGGGCCTGGACCTTCGCGACGACCTTCTCGACGAGGCGGTCGTAGACGGAGGCGTCGGCGATCACGCGCTGCACGGAGATGCAGGACTGGCCGGCCTGGTAGTTCGAGAAGGTCGCGATACGGGTCGCGGCCCAGTCGAGGTCGGCCTCGGAGGACCAGTCGGCGAGGACGACGGCCGCGGCGTTGCCGCCGAGCTCCAGGGTGCAGTGCTTGTGGGGCACCGACTGCTGGATGGCGTAGCCGACGGTGTCGGAGCCGGTGAAGGAGATGACGGGCAGGCGCTCGTCCTTCACCAGGGCCGGCATCTTGTCGTTGGCGACGGGCAGCACGGACCAGGAGCCGGCCGGGAGGTCGGTCTCGGCCAGCAGCTCGCCCAGGATCAGACCGGAGAGCGGGGTGGCCGGGGCCGGCTTCAGGATGATCGGCGCGCCGACGGCGATGGCCGGGGCCACCTTGTGGGCGCACAGGTTCAGCGGGAAGTTGAACGGCGCGATGCCGAGGACCGGGCCCTTGACGAAGCGGCGGGTCAGGGCCAGGCGGCCGACGCCACCGGCGTCGGTGTCCAGGCGCTGGGCGTCTCCGCCGTTGAAGCGGCGGGCCTCTTCGGCGGCGAAGCGGAACACGGACACCGCACGGCCGACCTCACCGCGCGCCCACTTGATCGGCTTGCCGTTCTCGGCGGAGATCAGCTGGGCGATCTCCTCGGTGCGCTCGGTGAGCCGCTTGGACACGTGGTCCAGGGCGGCGGCCCGTACGTGGGCGGGGGTCGCGGAGAACTCCGCCGTCACGGCGTGCGCCGCGGCCACGGCCTCTTCGACCTGGGCGTCGGTGGGCACGCTGACCGTGCCGACCAGACGGCCGTCCCACGGGTTGTGGACGTCGAAGCTGTCCTCGCCGGTGGCCTGGCGGCCGGCGAGCCAGAAGGCGTGGGTGGAAGTCATGCGAATCCCGGCCCTTCGGGTGTGTGCGGTGGGGTCCTTGTCCACACCACCGTAGGACTCCGCGGGGCTTTCGGTGTTTATCCGGCATGGAGCGCCGCCCTCCCGCCCTGCGCCGCTTTGTCACTGTCGCGGCCGGGACCTCCCGTGCGGTGGGGTGCCGGCGGGGGCTACGGGTGCGTCGTACCGGCCTTCAGGGCGAGCCACAGCTCCATCCGTACGTCCGGATCGTCCAGGGAGCGCCCGAGGATCTCCTCGACCCGCTTCATCCGGTAGCGCAGCGTGTGGCGGTGCACGCCGAGGTCGGCCGCCGCCGCGTCCCACTGCCCGTGGCGCGAGAGCCAGGCCTGGAGGGAGGCCACGAGATCGCCCCGGCCGGTCGCGTCGTGCTCGCGCAGGGCCCGCAGGGTGCCGTCCGCGAAGGCCCGTACGGCGTCGTCGGCCAGCAGCGGCAGGACCGAGCCCGCCGCGAGGTCCTCGTGCTCGACGAGCGGCCGTCCGCGGCGGCGGGCCACGGCGAGGGCCTGGTCGGCCTGCTTGAAGGCGGCGGCCACGCCCGCCGCCGCCGCGGGCGCCGACAGGCCGACCACCAGCTCGTCCGGCTCGGGCCCCGTAGCGTCCCGGCCGCGCCGGGTCTCCAGTGCCTCGGCGTGGTCCGCGCACGCCTGGACGGCCGAACCCCCGTCGGCGGCGAGCACCACCAGCCGGCCCTCCTCCGGCACCACCAGCAGCGCCTCGCCGGTCCGCGCGGCCGCCGACTCGACCGCGTCGGCCAGCAGCGCCAGCCCCTCCGGCTGCGCGGTGCCCGCGAGCGCCGGTTCCGCGACCACGATCCGGAACGGCGTCTCCAGTAGGGCCCCGTACAGGTCCCCCGCCACCGCCCGGGCGTGCTCCGCCTCCCCCTCCAGCAGCATCCGCAGCACGGCCGCGCCCAGCCGGGACTCCGCGTCGTGCAGCGACCGGGAGCGCTCGGTGGTCAGGGTGAGCAGGGCGACGGCGGAGTGCACCGCGTACCGTTCGGCGGTGCCCAGCGGGGCCGCCGTGCCGACGGCCAGCGCGCCCCGGGGCCGCCGTCCGGTGCCCAGGGACTGGAGCTCGACGCGGTCCTCCGAGCCGCCGACGACCGCGCTCGCCGGCGCGGGCCGCTCCCGCAGCCGCTCCACGTCGGGGGTGAGCCGCGCGGCCCGGCGCGCGGCCCACTCGGGGGCGGCGGCGACGACCGCGCCGGAGGTGTCGTACAGCGCGGCCCAGCCGTGCACGTGGGCGGCCAGCTTCGCCAGCAGGTCGGCGGGGCCGTCGGCGGAGAGGGCGGCCCGGGTCAGCTCCCGCTGCGCCTCGAAACCGGCCGTCACGGCCCGGTACTGGTCGGCGGCGAGGGCCGCCGAGACGGCCTTGCTGATGGCGAGGAACGGGGTGCGCCGGGGCACCTCCAGCAGCGGCAGGTCCTCCTCGCGGGCCGCGTCGACCAGTGCCTGCGGTACCGCCTCGTAGTTGACGCCCACGGCGAAGCCGATCCCCACGACCCCGGCGGCCGCGAGGCGCCTTACGTAGCGGCGCATCTCCTCGGGGTCCTCCGCGTCCAGCTTCATGGCCGTGACGAGCAGCAGCTCGCCGCCCTCCATGTAGGGGACCGGGTCGGCGAGCTCGCTGACGTGGGCCCAGCGCACGGGGGTGTCGAGGCGCGTCTCCCCGGCCCGGACGCTGAGCTTCAGCGCCGAGTGCTGGACGAGCGAGGCAAGGGTGAGCGGCATCGGGTACCAGGGGCCTTCGGCGGGAGGGGAGGGAGACTGCGGGGCCTTCGGGATTTCGCCGTGTCGTATGAACGGCCCTCCTCGATTCTGCCACCCCGTACGGGTCGGCTCAGCCCGTTCCGGCCAACCGGACGAGCAGCGGCGCCGCCCGCTCCCCGCGGACCGAGGTCAGCGAGAGCACCGCGCAGCCGGGCGGTACGGCGTGCGCCAGCTCGGAGGCCGACCAGCGCTCGCGCTCGACCTGGCGCACGGTGACGGCGTCGGTGGTGACCGCCTTGCCGGTGACCATCTTGCGGAAGGCGTGGATGGCCCGGGTGAGCGGCTGGTCGGCGAAGACGGTCCGGTGGGTGACGTCCCGGGTCTCGACCCATTCGGTGCCCCAGGCCTCGGCGAAGCGCTTCCCGTCCCAGGTGGTGACGCCGGAGAAGGCCATCCGGCAGCCGACGGCGCCGAGCAGCGGGGTGCGCAGGGCCTCCGGTACGTCGTCCAGCGCGCGCAGGGTCAGCAGCACCCCGGCGTTCGCCGACCGCAGCCGCTGCACCCCGCGGACCGTCTCGGGGGTCAGGGTGTGCGAGGCGTCGTCGAGGGCGAGGAAGGCGAAGAGCGAGCGGTCGGCGCGGGCGGTGGCGCAGGCGTTGAACTGGGCGAGGAGCAGCCGGGCCAGCATCCGGGAGGCGTCGGCGTGGCCCCGTTCGGGGAGGTCGATCCGGACCCGGACGGGGTGTTCCAGGGCGCGCATGGAGAAGGGACGGCCCCGGCCCGTGGTGTCGAAGAACCCGGCGAAGGCGGGCCGGTCCAGCAGGGCGAGCCGGTCGGCGAGTGCGGGGCCGGTGTCGGCGGGGGCGCCGTGCTGGCGCGTGCGCGCGTCGAGCTCGCGGAGCATGGCCTGCTGTCCGGCGTCCTCCAGCGCGTGGCGCAGCGCGTCGAGGGCGGGCGGCAGCCCGTCGAGGAGCTCGCGCAGCTCCGGCACGGCGGGGAAGCGTCCGTACGCCGCCCGGTACGGGCCGAGCAGCTGCGCGAGGGCGGTCGCGGCGCGGCGCACGTCGATGCCGGGGACGTCTCCGACGAAGGCCTCGGCGAGGAGGGTGGCGGCCTCGTCGGGGTCGGCGGTGCCGCCGTACAGGTCGAGGTCGTGGACGGAGTCGGGGTCGCCGACGCGGACGACGATGTCGTAGCCGCCGTCGGGGCCGAGCCCGGCGCCGGCGGAACCGACGGCGATGACGGCGGCCTGGCCGGCCAGCGCCTGCAGCGCGAGGGACTCGACGACGGGCCGCACCAGCCGGGCGGTCTTCCCGGTCCCGGACGGCCCGACGGCGAGCAGGGAGGTACCGAGCACCTCGGGGTCGAGGGCGAGGGGGGTGCCGCGGCGGGCGTAGGGGTTGCGCTCCTGGTCCTCGACGCTGCCGAGCAGCACCTGCCGGGCGAGCAGGTCGTGCCGGGCGGCGCGCACGGGCAGGTCCCGGTCGCCGGAGGGGTGGAGGCAGGCGGCGGCGCCCTTGTCCCGCACGGAGTCGGCGAAGGCCCGCACGCGGGCGGGGTCGGCCTGGACGGAGTCCCAGGCGCGGCGGATGCGGGCGTAGTCCACGTCGTTCATCCGCCCCCCGACGACCTCCCCACCGAGCCGCTCGGCCACCTCCCCGAGCCCGGCGGCGCGGAGCTGGGGCCACTGGGCGGGATCGGCGCCGTCCTGGGGGACGACGGGCGGGGCGGGGGAGGCCGCCGCGGCGGCAGTCCCCGCCCTGCCCTCATGCCCGCGTCGACGCCATCCGCCGAGGCGGGCGTAGTACACGAGGACGGGCACGTAGAGCACCGCGTACAGAAGCTGGGTGATCAGGAGTCCCTCTGTCGGAGGGATGTCCTTGAGCGGCAGGTGCTGGAGCAGCAGGGCCTCCGCGGGCACGGTGCCGGTCCAGATCAGCATCATCACGAAGAGGGCGCCGGCGGCCGCCCCCGCCGCCCGCGCCCGCGGGCCTCGGGCCGCGACGAGCCGCTCGAAGGCCAGACCCCACGAACCGAGGCGGCTGAACCAGAAGACGAGTCCTCCGGTCAGCAACAGCTCGTAAACCTGCAGGGCGGCCATGCCGCGGTGATCGGTGGGGCCCCCGCCCAGTTCCCACCAGTCCCGGGGCGTGAAGAGCTTGAGCGGTACCTGGATGTAGGGGATGTAGCCGTTGGTCAGCAGCGACCACATCAGTACGCACGCCAGAAACGAGATGACCGCCCCACTCAGCAGCGACCGGTCCGTGCCCTGCTCCGCCTGGTCTGCCCGCTTCGGTTGGTACCCGAACCGCCAGACCCCCGGCTCCGCCCTCGGGCGAGGGGTGCGGATCCAGGCCGCCAGCGGGGAGCCCACCGCCGGGGCGTGGGACGGCTTCGGGGGGAGCGGCGGCCCCGCGGGTCCCGGTGGGGGGCCCGCCGGGCGGGGGACGTGCCCGGCGCGGGCCGTCTGTCCGTCGTGCGTGCCTTCGGTGTCCATGAACCCCTGCCCCCTGACCGTGCCCAGCGCTGCGGCGCTCAATCTAGTGCCCGGTACGGCCCCGCGACCCGTGGCCCACCGGGTTCCGCGCGACGCGTCCCCGTTCCTTCCTATGGCCGCCGCGGACAAGGACACGCGGGCACCACTCCCGAACGGAGCATGCCTTACCCCCTCCCCCGGGCCTAGCCTGCGGACAAAGACACAAGTGCGTCCGAAAACACCCCCCAGGAGCCCCCTATGACCGCTGTCCCGCAGGAGCGCCGCATCGTCACCGCGATCCCCGGCCCCAAGTCGCAGGAGCTGCAGGCCCGTCGCCTTTCGACGGTGGCCGGCGGCGTGGGCTCCGTGCTGCCCGTCTTCACGGCCCGCGCGGGCGGCGGCATCATCGAGGACATCGACGGCAACCGCATGATCGACTTCGGTTCCGGCATCGCCGTGACCTCGGTCGGCGCCTCCGCCGAGGCCGTCGTGCGCCGCGCCTCCGCGCAGCTCGCCGACTTCACCCACACCTGCTTCATGGTCACCCCCTACGAGGGCTACGTCGAGGTCTGCGAGGCCCTCGCCGAGCTGACCCCCGGTGACCACGCCAAGAAGTCGGCCCTGTTCAACTCGGGCGCCGAGGCCGTCGAGAACGCCGTCAAGATCGCCCGTTCGTACACCAAGCGCCAGGCCGTCGTCGTCTTCGACCACGGCTACCACGGCCGTACGAACCTCACGATGGCCCTGACCTCGAAGAACATGCCGTACAAGCAGGGCTTCGGTCCGTTCGCCCCCGAGGTCTACCGCGTCCCGGTCGCCTACGGCTACCGCTGGCCGACCGGCGCCGAGAACTGTGGCCCCGAGGCCGCCGCCCAGGCGATCGACCAGATCAGCAAGCAGATCGGCGCCGAGAACGTCGCCGCGATCATCATCGAGCCGGTCCTCGGCGAGGGCGGCTTCATCGAGCCGGCCAAGGGCTTCCTCCCGGCGATCGTCAAGTTCGCCAACGACAACGGCATCGTCTTCGTGGCCGACGAGATCCAGTCCGGCTTCTGCCGCACCGGCCAGTGGTTCGCGTGCGAGGACGAGGGCATCGTCCCGGACCTCATCACCACCGCCAAGGGCATCGCGGGCGGTCTGCCGCTCGCCGCCGTGACCGGCCGCGCCGAGATGATGGACTCCGTGCACGGCGGTGGCCTGGGCGGCACCTACGGCGGCAACCCGGTGGCCTGCGCCGGTGCGCTCGGCTCCATCGAGACCATGAAGGAGCTCGACCTCAACGCCGCGGCGAAGAAGATCGAGTCGGTCATGAAGACCCGCCTGACGGCCATGCAGGAGAAGTACGACATCATCGGCGACATCCGCGGCCGCGGCGCCATGATCGCGATCGAGCTCGTCAAGGACCCGGTCTCCAAGACCCCGTTCCCGGAGGCCGCCGGCGCGCTCGCCAAGGCCTGCCACGCCGAGGGCGTGCTCGTCCTCACCTGCGGCACCTACGGCAACGTGCTCCGCTTCCTGCCCCCGATCGTCATCGGCGAGGACCTGCTGAACGAGGGCCTGGACGTCATCGAGGCCGCTTTCGCGGGCATCTGAGCGAACGCCCGAACACAGGCGCCCGTCCCTACCGCGGGTAACGGTCGGGCACTGTGAAGAAGGTGTGGGGGGCCGATGGCGGGAGCGCGTTCCCGCTGTCGGCCCCCCTCGCGTTGGCGTACGGTTTCTGCAGATGAGTGAGACAGACCGTTCCCGGGCGACCGGGAACGATTCCGGTACCGGGCTTCCCCAGCGCCGTACTGGGCATGCGTTCGCGCACACTCCTCTCAGATCGGACGGCCGTCCGCCCCAAACCCCCCGGGGCGCACGGCAACCCGATCCGGGCGGCCGTCCCGGAACCATCCCCCCTGTTCCGGGACGGCCGGCCATCCTCTCGGCCGCCGCGGCCCTCTCGGCCCTCTGCGCCGTCCTCTTCGCCCTGATCACCTGGCAGGTCCGCACGTCCGGACCGTTGCTGACCCCGGATCACGCGCTGAGCCGCGCCGTGGTGCGCACCGTCCCCGACGCCGTCACCGAACGTCTCGCCGACCTCGGGAACGTCCAGGTCGCCGTGCCCGTCCTGGTCCTCGCGATGCTCTACGCCGCCCGGCGCGGCCGGGCCCGCGCCGCGCTGACGGCCGGCCTGGCGATGGCCCTGGTGCCGGCGCTGATCGTGCCGCTCAAGGAGTGGACCGCCCGTCCCGGCCCCCTGGAGCCCTGGGCCGCCGGCTACTTCCCCTCGGGGCACACGGCCACGGCCCTGACGGCCTACACGGCGGCCGCCCTGCTGATCGCCCCGTACACCCGCCGCCCCTGGCCCCCGGCCCTCGCGGCCCTGCTGACGGCCCTCACTGCGTCCGGCCTGGTCCTGCGCGGCTTCCACTGGCCCCTGGACGTCCTGGCCAGCCTCCTGCTGTGCACCCCCCTCCTGCTGGCCGTGCGCCGTGCGGCGGTCCGCCCCGTACGGGCGGACCGCCGTCGGGGCGGACGGGCGGCGGCGGGTCAGCCGCCGAAGTAGGCGTCGAAGCCGCGGCTGAACTCCCAGCCGCCGAAGCGGTCCCAGTTGACCGACCAGGTCATCAGGCCGCGCAGGGCGGGCCAGGTGCCGTGGGTCTGGTACGCGCCGCAGTTCAGCTTCTTCGTGAGGCAGTCCAGCGCCCTGTTCACCTCGGCGGGGGCGGTGTACCCGTTGCCCGCGTTGGTCGTGGCCGGCAGGCCGATGGCGACCTGGTCGGGGCGCAGCGGCGCGAAGAACCGGGTGGCGTCGCCGGCGACCGGGAACCCGGTGAGCAGCATGTCCGTCATGGCGATGTGGAAGTCGGCGCCGCCCATGGAGTGGTACTGGCCGTCGAGTCCCATGACGGACCCGGAGTTGTAGTCCTGGACGTGCAGCAGGGTGAGGTCGTCGCGCAGGGCGTGGATGACGGGGAGGTACGCGCCCGCGCGCGGGTCCTGGCCGCCCCAGGGGCCGGAGCCGTAGTACTGGTGGCCGAGCTGCACGAAGAAGGTCTCGGGAGCCATGGTCAGGACGAAGTCCGGGCCGTACCTGGCCTTGAGGGTCTTCACGGCGGAGATCAGGTTGACGATCACGGGGGTGGTGGGGGCGCGGAAGTCGGTGTCGCCGGTGGCGAGGGAGAGGGAGTGGCCCTCGAAGTCGATGTCGAGGCCGTTCAGCCCGTACTCGTCGATGATCCTGCCGACGGAGGAGACGAAGGCGTCGCGGGCGGCCGTGGTGGCGAGCTGGACCTGGCCGTTCTGGCCGCCTATGGAGATCAGGACCTTCTTGCCCGCGGCCTGCTTGGCCTTGATGGCCGCCTTGAACTCGGCCGGGGTCTCGACGCCGGGGCACTCGGAGACCGGGCAGAGGGAGAAGCGGATGTCGCCGGAGGTGACCGAGGTGGGCTCGCCGAAGGCGAGGTCGATGACGTCCCAGGAGTCGGGGACGTCGGCCATGCGGAGGTGGCCGGAGCCGTTGGCGAAGCTGCTGTGGAGGTAGCCGACGAGGGCGTGCGCGGGCAGGCCGGGGTTGCCCGGGTTCCCGCCGCCGCTGCCGGTGGTGACGGTGACCGGGGCGCTCACGGGGGATTCGCCCGCCTCGTTCACGGCAGCGACCCGGAAGGTGTACGGGGTGGACGCGGCGAGGCCGGTGACGGTGGCCGAGGTGGCGGTGACGGTCAGCGGGGCGGCGCCGTCCCGGTGGACCCGGTACGAGGTGGCGCCGGTGGCCGCCGTCCAGGACAGGGCCACCGTGGAGGCGGAGGCGGCGGAGCCCGTGAAGCCGGTGGGGGCGGCCGGGGGCCGGGGCTGGCCGGGGTCGGGTCCGATCAGGGTGAGGTCGTCGGCGAGGTGGGCGCCCTGGCCGTACCAGCCGTGGGTGTAGACGGTCACGGAGGTGGTGGCGGGGCCGGTGCGGAAGCCGGTGGTGAGCTGCTTCCAGACGCCGGGGGTCTGGGTCCAGGTGGAGACGTCGGTGGTGCCGGTGCCGCTCGCGCCGAGGTAGACGTACGCGCCCTGCACCCAGGCGGAGAGGGTGTACGCGGAGTCGGGCCTGACGGTGACGGTCTGGGAGCAGCGGGCGTTGTCCTGCCCGGCGGGGGTGGCCCTGAGGGCGGAACTCCCGCCGTGGACGGGTGCGGTGACGACGGCTCCGGACGCGCCGGAGCAGCTCCAGCCGTCGAGGCCGGATTCGAAGCCGCCGTTGCGGACGAGGTCGGCGTCGGCGGCCGCGGCGGGCGGGCCCGAGGTGAGGAGTCCGGCCACCGCCAGGGCGGCGGCCGTGAGGAGGGGGAGCACTCTGCGCACAACTGCCTCCGGAACATGGGGGGACGGAGCCGGGCCCCTGGCGGGGAGCGACGGCGGCGCCCAAGATGGTCCAGACCAATCCCCTTGTCAAGGGGTACGGTCCTCACCGCCCTCCCCCGCCAGGACCCGCCCCACCGCCTCGTGCATCGCGAGCTCCAGCACCACCGGGTCGGTGAGCGTCCCCTCCCCGTCCGGGACCACCAGCCAGCGCACTCCGTCCGCCTCCCGGACCGGGTGCGGGACCGCGATCCAGGTCCCGCGTCCGGCGCCGCGCACGCCCGTGCCGAGCCAGCGCGACGCCGTCCCCGGGGGTACGAAGAAGCCCACCCGGGCGTCGTCGCGGTCCGCGAGCACCGGACCGGGCCGGCCGGTGAGCAGGTGCAGTACGTCGAGGGTGGCCCGGCCCAGCTCCCCCGGCAGGATCAGCACGTCCCAGCTCCGTCCGGCGGGCAGGAGTGCGACGCCGAGGGGGCCCCGCTCCCATTCCCACCGGCAGGCGTCGGGATCCGGCGCCACCGATACCAGCCATTCCACTGCCGCCTTGGCCCCCGGGAACGTCATCGCCCGGCCTCCGTTCTCTCCTGCTCGGTGAAGGGTTCTCACCGGGAGAGAGCGGGGCCGGGCGACGGTATGACGCGAGTTCCGTTACTCCGTCATGGTGAAGCGGGTCACACGGTGCGCGCGGATGTGCGCCGGGGCGTGCGCCGGGGGCGTGCGGCGGGTCCGGGCGTCAGCTGTCGAAGCCGAGCCCGAAGCGGTCCAGGGTGCGCAGCCAGAGGTTGCGGCGGCCGCCCCGGGCGTCGGACCGGGCCAGCGACCACTTGGTGAGGGTGATCCCGGTCCAGGCGAACGGCTCCGGCGGGAACGGCATCGGCTTGCTGCGCACCATCTCCAGCCGCGTCCGCTCGCTGGACACCCCGTCCAGCAGGTCCAGCATCACGTCGGCCCCGAAGCGGGTGGCGCCGACGCCGAGCCCGGTGAAACCGGCCGCGTAGGCGACCCGGCCCGAGTGGGCCGTGCCGAAGAAGGCCGAGAAGCGGGAGCAGGTGTCGATGGCCCCGCCCCAGGCGTGGCTGAACTTCAGACCCTCCAGCTGCGGGAACGCGGTGAAGAAGTGCTCCGCGAGCTTGAGGTAGGTCTCGGGCCGGTGGTCGTACTCGGAGTCGAGCTTCCCCCGGTACGGGTAGATGGCGTCGTAGCCGCCCCAGAGGATCCGGTGGTCCTTGGTGATCCGGAAGTAGTGGAACTGGTTGGCGCTGTCGCCCAGGCCCTGGCGCCCCTTCCAGCCGATGGAGGCCAGCTGCTCCTCGCTCAGCGGCTCCGTCATCAGCGCGTAGTCGTACACCGGGACCGTGAAGGGACGGATCCGCTTGACCAGCGAGGGGAAGATGTTGGTGCCCAGCGCGACCCGGCGGGCGAGGATCGTGCCGTACGGGGTGGTGACGGCCATCCCGGCGCCGACGGAGGACATCTTCAGGCCGCGCGTGTTCTCGTAGATCCGCACGCCCAGCTCCAGGCAGGCCCGCTTGAGGCCCCAGGCGAGCTTCGCCGGGTTGAGCATCGCGACGCCCTCGCGGTCCCACAGGCCCGCGAGGAAGGTCGGGGAGTCGATCTCGGCACGCAGCGCCTCCCGGTCCAGCCATTCGGAGCCGTCCGCGAGGCCGAGCCTGCGCGCCTCCTCGTGGAGCTCGCGCAGTTCCTCGACCTGGTGCGGCTCGGTGGCCACGTCGATCTCACCGGTGCGCTCGAAGTCGCAGTCGATGCCGTAGCGGGCGACCGCCGCCTCGATCTCGTCGAGGTTGCGGGCGCCCAGCTCCTCCAGCTTGGCGAGTTCGCCGGGCCAGCGGGCCATGCCGTTGGCGAGCCCGTGGGTGAGGGAGGCCGCGCAGAAGCCGCCGTTGCGGCCGGAGGCGGCCCAGCCCGCCTCCTTGCTCTCGATCAGGACCACGTCCCGGCCGGGGTCGCGCTCCTTGGCGATCAGAGCGGTCCACAGCCCGCTGTAGCCCCCGCCGACGACGAGCAGGTCGCAGCGCTCGTCGGAGGTGAGCGCCGGCTCGGCGGCCGGCTTGCCGGGGTCGTCCAGCCAGTACGCGACCGGCTTCGCCTCGGAGAGGGATTTCGCAACACTACGCATGGCGACTGGGGCCATGGCTTCCAACTCCCTACGGAACTGAACTGATTAGTTCGGTTGTGCCTTCTTGCGGCGGTTGCCGACCCACTGGCCGGCGAGCACCACCAGGACCGCGATGACGAACATCGCCGTACCGATGACGTTGATCTGGACGGGCGTACCGCGCTGGGCCGATCCCCACACGAACATGGGGAAGGTGACGGTGTTGCCCGAGTTGAAGTTGGTGATGATGAAGTCGTCGAACGAGAGCGCGAAGGACAGCAGCGCACCCGCCGCGATACCGGGGGCGGCGATCGGCAGGGTGACCCGCAGGAACGTCTGCACCGGTCCGGCGTAGAGGTCGCGCGCGGCCTCCTCCAGCCTCGGGTCCATCGACAGTACGCGCGCCTTGACCGCGGCGACGACGAAGCTGAGGCAGAACATCACGTGGGCGATCAGGATGGTCCAGAAGCCCAGCTGGATGCCCATGTTGAGGAAGAGGGCGAGCAGGGACGCCGCCATCACGATCTCGGGCATGGCCATCGGCAGGAAGATCAGCGAGTTGACCGCGCCCCGCGCCCGGAACCGGTAGCGCACGAGCGCGAAGGCTATCGCGGTGCCGAGCACGGTCGCGCCGATGGTGGCCCAGAAGGCGATCTGGAGGGAGAGCGACAGGGAGCCGCACAGGTCGGCGACCCCGCAGGGGTCCTTCCAGGCGTCGAGCGAGAACTCCTGCCAGGCGTAGTTGAAGCGCCCGGCGGGGTTGTTGAAGGAGAAGACCGTCACGACGACGTTGGGCAGGATCAGGTACGCGAGCGTGCCGAGTCCCGCGATGACCACGAAGTTGCGGCGGAGCCAGCCAAGGGGCTTGTTCATCAGACCAGGTCCTCCGTCCCCGCACGGCGGATGTAGATGGACACCATGATCAGCACGATGGCCATGAGGATGAAGGACAGCGCGGCCGCCGTCGGGTAGTCGAGGATGCGCAGGTACTGCGACTGGATGACGCTGCCGATCATCCGGGTGTCCGTCGAGCCGAGCAGTTCGGCGTTGACGTAGTCACCGCTCGCCGGGATGAAGGTGAGCAGGGTCCCGGAGACCACGCCCGGCATCGACAGCGGGAAGGTCACCTTGCGGAACACCGTGGAGGGCCGGGCGTACAGGTCCCCGGCCGCCTCGTGGAGGCGGGTGTCGATGCGCTCCAGCGAGGTGTAGAGCGGCAGGATCATGAAGGGGAGGAAGTTGTACGTCAGGCCGCAGACCACCGCGAGCGGCGTGGCCAGGACCCGGTCCCCCTCGGTCATGCCGAGCCAGCTGGTGACGTCGAGGAAGCCGACGGCATTGAGGGCGCCGACCACCGGACCGCCGTCGGCGAGGATCGTCTTCCAGGCCAGGGTGCGGATCAGGAAGCTGGTGAAGAACGGGGCGATGACCAGCACCAGCAGGAGGTTGCGCCAGCGGCCGGCCTTGAAGGCGATCAGATAGGCCAGCGGGTACCCGAGCAGCAGGCACAGCGCGGTCGCGGTGCCCGCGTAGAGCAGGGACCTCAGGAACTGCGGGTAGTAGTCGCCAAAGGCCTCCCAGTAGGTCTGGAAGTGCCAGGTGACCTTGAAGCCCTCTTCGAGCGAACCGGTCTGCACCGAGGTGGAGGCCTGGTAGATCATCGGCAGCACGAAGAACACGAGCAGCCACAGGATGCCGGGGAGCAGCAGCCAGTACGGGATCAGGCGCTTGCGCAGGGACGCCCTGTGCACCGGGGGTTCGGCCTCGGCGGCCTCCCGGGGCGGCGCGGAGACGGCGGTCACGCGCTCTCCTCGACGGTCTCGACGCCGGCGTCGATGTCCATGGCGGCGTCCAGGCCGAAGGTGTGCTCCGGGTTCCAGTGGAGTACGACCTCGGCGCCGGGGACGAGGCGGGCGTCGCGCTCGATGTTCTGGGCGTACACCTCCAGCTCCGGGCAGACCTGGCTGTCTATGACGTACTGGGTGGAGACGCCGATGAAGGAGGAGTCGGCGATCCGGCCCGTGATCTTGTTCCGGCCTGCCGCGATGGTGTGCTCCTCGTCCGCGTGGACCAGGGAGATCTTCTCGGGGCGCACTCCGACCAGCAGCTTTCCGCCCGCGCGGGGCGTGGTCGAACATCGCTGCCCGGGCAGGCGCAGCGTGCTGCCGGAGGCCGAGACGACGATGTCGGTGCCCGCGGACTCGACCGAGGCCTGGATCAGGTTGGAGGTGCCGAGGAAGTTCGCGACGAAGGTGGTCCGCGGGTTCTCGTACAGCTCGGCGGGGGCGCCCAGCTGCTCGACCCGGCCGCCGTTCATCACCGCGACCGTGTCGGCCATCGTCATGGCCTCCTCCTGGTCGTGCGTGACGTGCACGAAGGTGATGCCGACCTCGGTCTGGATCCGCTTGAGCTCCAGCTGCATCTGGCGGCGCAGCTTGAGGTCGAGGGCGCCCAGCGGCTCGTCGAGGAGCAGCACCTGGGGGTGGTTGATCAGGGCGCGGGCGACGGCGACGCGCTGCTGCTGGCCACCGGAGAGCTGGTGGGGCTTGCGCTGGGCGAACTGGCCGAGCTGGACCAGCTCCAGCATCTCGTCGACCTGCTTCTTGACGGACTTGATGCCGCGGCGGCGCAGCCCGAACGCGATGTTCTCGTAGATGCTCAGGTGCGGGAACAGCGCGTAGCTCTGGAAGACGGTGTTGACCGGGCGCTTGTACGGCGGCAGGTGGGTGACCTCGCGGTCGCCGAGGCTGACCGTGCCGGTGGAGGGCTCCTCCAGACCGGCGATCATGCGCAGGGTGGTGGTCTTCCCGCAGCCCGAGGCGCCGAGCAGGGCGAAGAAGGAGCCCTGGGGGATGGTGAGGTCCAGCGGGTGCACGGCGGTGAACGATCCGTAGTGCTTGCTGATCCCGGCGAGGCGGACGTCGCCGCTCGCGGTCTTGTCAGTCATGGGTCGCGGCCTTCGGTGGTGTCGTCGGAAGGGTGCGGGAGCGCGGGGGGTGGAGGGGTCTGGCGGAGGGGCGGAGCGGTGGGTCAGGCTCCGATGAGCTTGGTGAACTTCTCCTCGTACGCCGTCTCTTCCTCGCTGCTGAGGGAGCGGAAGGCGTGGGACTTGGCGGTCATCGCCTTGTCCGGGACGATCAGCGTGTTCTCCGCGAGCGCGGGGTCGATCTTGGCGAGCTCGTCCTTGACGCCGTCGACGGGGCAGACGTAGCTGATGAACGCGGCCAGCCGGGCGGCCACCGGGAGCTCGTAGTAGTAGTCGATGAGCTTCTCGGCGTTGGCCTTGTGCCGGGCCTGGGCCGGGACCAGCAGGTTGTCGCTGGAGGTGATGTACCCGGCCGCCGGGACCGCGTACTTGATGTCGGGGTTGCCGGCCTGGAGCTGGATCACGTCGCCCGCCCAGGCCAGACAGGCCGCGAGGTCCCCCTTGTCGAGGTCGGCGGTGTAGTCGTTGCCGGTGAAGCGGCGTATCTGCTTCGTGTCCACGCCCTTCTGGAGGCGGCCGATGGCGCCGTCGAAGTCCGCGGTGGTGAAGTTCGCCGGGTCCTTGCCCTGGTCGAGCAGGGTCATGCCGACGCTGTCGCGCATCTCGGTGAGGAAGCCGACGCGGCCCTTGAGGGAGGGGTCGTCGAGCAGCTGGGTGACGGAATCGACCTTCCTGCCCTCGGTGGCCTTGGAGTTGTAGGCGATGACGGTCGAGATGCCGGTCCAGGGATAGCTGTAGGAGCGGCCCGGGTCCCAGTCGGGGCTGCGGAACTGCGGCGAGAGGTTGGCGTAGGCGTGCGGAAGGCGGGAGGGGTCCAGCTTCTGCGCCCAGCCGAGGCGGATGATCCGGGCGGCGAGCCAGTCGGTGACGACGATCAGGTCGCGCCCGGTGTCCTGGCCGGCGGCCAGCTGCGGGCGGATCTTGCCGAAGAACTCGACGTTGTCGTTGATGTCCTCGGTGTACTTGACCTCGATGCCGGTGCGCTTGCCGAACTCCTCCAGCGTGGGACGCGACTTCTCGTCCTCGCTGGTGTCCATGTACTCGGTCCAGTTGGAGAAGTTGAGCACCTTCTCCTGTTCCGAGTGGTCGGCGGAGGCGGCCGCGGCGCCGTCCTCGCGCCGGGCGGGCGGGATGCCGCAGGAGGTCAGGGCGGAGAGGCCGCCGAGGGTGAGCGCCCCGATGCCGGAAGCGCGCAGCAGCGAGCGGCGGGTGAGGGCGCCGCGCCCGCTGGTGAGACTGCGCCGCATCGCGGCGAGCTGCGCCGCGGAGAGGCGGTCGGGGTCGAGCTGCTCCATTGGCTGTGGCCTTTCGGGAGGTGTGCCGCTGGTCGGGCGGTGGCTGTTATCGGTCCCCGAAGATGGTGCGGTGCCAGTCCTTGGCCGCCACCGCGGTGTTGTCGAACATCACGTGCTTGACCTGCGTGTACTCCTCGAAGGAGTAGGTGGACATGTCCTTTCCGAAGCCGCTGGCCTTGTAGCCGCCGTGCGGCATCTCGCTGATGATCGGGATGTGGTCGTTGACCCACACGCAGCCGGCCTTGAGCTCTCGGGTGGCGCGGTTCGCCCGGTAGAGGTCCCGGCTCCAGGCGGAGGCGGCGAGCCCGTACGGGGTGTCGTTGGCCAGCGCGAGGCCCTCGTCGTCGGTGTCGAAGGGCAGGACGACCAGGACCGGGCCGAAGATCTCGGACTGGACGACCTCGCTGTCCTGCGCGGCGCCGGAGATCAGGGTCGGCCGGTAGTAGGCGCCCCCCGCCAGCTCGCCGCCCGGGATCTCGCCGCCGGTGACCACCGTGGCGTACGCGCGGGCGCGCTCGACGAAGGCGGCGACCCGGTCGCGCTGGGCGTGCGAGACCAGCGGGCCGAGGTCGGTGGTGGGCGCGAAGGGGTCACCGAGCCGGACGCTCTCCATCAGCTCGGCGACCCGGGCGACGAACGCGTCGTGCAGGGGGCGCTGGACGTAGGCGCGGGTGGCCGCGGTGCAGTCCTGGCCGGTGTTGATGAGCGAGGCGGCGACGGCGCCGTGGGCGGCGGCCTCCAGGTCGGCGTCGTCGAAGACGAGGAAGGGGGCCTTGCCGCCGAGCTCCAGGTGGAGCCGCTTGACGGTGGCGGTGGCGATCTCGGCCACCCGCTTGCCGACGGCGGTGGAGCCGGTGAAGGAGGTCATGACCACGTCGGGGTGGCCGACCAGGTGCTCGCCCGCGTCCCGCCCGGCGCCCGTGACGATGTTGACCACGCCGTCGGGGATGCCCGCCTCCTTGGCCGCCTGGGCGAACATCAGGGAGGTCAGGGGGGTCAGCTCGGCGGGCTTGAGGACGATGGTGTTGCCCGCGGCGATGGCCGGGAGGATCTTCCAGGCGGCCATCTGGAGCGGATAGTTCCAGGGGGCGATGGAGCCGACGACCCCGATGGCCTCGCGGCGTACGTAGGAGGTGTGGTCCCCGGAGTACTCGCCGGCCGCCTGGCCCTGGAGGTGACGGGCCGCGCCCGCGAAGAAGGCGGTGTTGTCGATGGTCCCCGGTACGTCGAACTCCGTGGACAGCTTGACCGGCTTGCCGCACTGCAGGGACTCGGCGTACGCGAAGTCCTCCGCCTGCTCGGCCAGCACGCCGGCCAGCCGGTGCAGCGCATCCGAACGCTCCCCGGGGGTCGCGGCCGACCATGCGGGGAAGGCCCGCTTGGCGGCGGCGACGGCCTCGTCCACGTCCGCCGTGCCCGCCAGTTCGTAGGTGAGCACCTCCTGGCCGGTCGCGGGGTCGACCACCGTGTGCGAGCGACCCGAGGTACCGGGGCGGAGCCGGCCGTCGATGTACTGCGCGCCGTCTGCGAAGCGGTCCTTAACCTGGAAGCGGTTACCCATCACGCTCTCACGCTCTCCGTAGCTACAGCTCGAATTGAGTGCCGATCCTGGCAGAGGCGTTCGCCTCCGCCAAGTGATTCCGTTGTTGCCTTTTGATTACGCGACGGAATCGGTCGACCATGTGTCGAGGCACGACCGAAATCCCGTACGAAGTGTCAGTGGTGACTGCAAGACTCGCGTGCATGGAGATGACCGACAAGTTGATCGGGCAGGTCAGCCGTGGTGAACGGCTGAAGTACCTGCCCTTCTGGGGGCACCGGCCGCAGGCCGACGGACGGCTCGGTCCGAGCTGCCTGAGCCAGTGGTGGCCGTCCGCTTTCACTGTGGGTGATGTCCGGTACGCCACGGCCGAGCACTGGATGATGGCCGGCAAGGCGCGGTTGTTCGGGGACGCGGAGGCGGAGCGGGCGGCGCTGGAGGCCGGGAGTCCGGGGGCGGCGAAGAAGGCCGGACGGCTGGTGCGCGGCTTCGACGAGACCGTGTGGCAGCGGGAGAGGTTCGCGCTGGTCGTGGAGGGCAGCGTGCACAAGTTCGGCTCCGATCCGGCGCTGCGTGCGTACCTGCTCGGTACGGGGAACCGGGTGCTGGTGGAGGCGAGTCCGGTGGACCGGATCTGGGGCATCGGACTGGCCGCCGACGACGAGCGCGCCCTGGATCCGGCACGCTGGCGGGGGCTGAACCTGCTGGGCTTCGCGCTGATGGAGGCGCGGGAGCGGCTGCGGGAGGGGGACGCGCGGTGATTGCGGCGGAGCGGCGCCGGGTGGCGGCCGTCATCGTGCGCGGCGGCAGCGTGCTGATGGTGCGCGAGCGGGGGCGGGGGCCGTCCGGCCGGCACGACGGGGCGGAGTACTGGACCCTGCCGGGCGGCGGGGTGGAGCCCGGGGAGGACCTGGAGGCGGCCGTGCGGCGCGAGGTCGCCGAGGAGACGGGGCTGCGGGCCCTGTCGGTGCGCCACGCCTACGAGGCCCCGTACCCCTCCGGCTGGACCACCTGCTTCCGGGTGGAGGTGGCGGCCGGCGATCCGGTGCTGGGGGTGGATCCGGAGCTGGAGTGCGACTGCCCCCGGATGGTGGGCCTGACCTGGGTCCCCCTCCCCCGGACCGGCGCGGACGGCCCCTACATGGTCCCCACCCTCCTGTCCGCCGCCGCGCCCTGAGCCGCGGGGGCGGCGGGGCGGTGCGGGGCGTCAGACGCGTTCGCGGGGCTGGTCGTCGGTCCGGGAGACCGAGGGACCGTCCTGGCCGCCGCCGGACTCGTCCAGGGCGGGGCCGAAGAAGACCAGCAGGGTCATGCCGATGCCCAGCACGATGCCGACCCCGCCGAGGATGATCCCGGCCAGGGCCATCCCGCCGTTGGTGGATTCGCCGCGGCTCGCCTTGCCCCGGCCCAGCGCGCCGAGGACGACGGCCGCGATGCCGAGGGCGATCGACCCGAACATGGTCACGCAGCCGACCACCGCGAGGATGCCGAGCACCAGGGCGGCGACGCCGAAGCCGTTGGAGGCGGGCCGGGCATAGGCCGGGTACCCGGCATAACCGGGGTAGCCGGGGTAGCCCGGATAGCCCGGGTAGCCCTGCTGGACGGGCGGCGGCGGGCCGGGGTACGCGTAGGCCGCCGGGTCCGGCTGGGCCGGGTAGCCGTAGGCGGGCGTGGCCGTCGGCGCGGATATCGGGGGCGGCGCGTACGGCGACGCCGCGGGCGGGGTCGGCGCGCCCTGGAACCCCGGCGGCCGCACGGACGGATCCTGCTCGTGGGCCGGTGGAACGGCGGGCGCGGCCGGGCCCGGGTACACCGGCGGCACGGGGGGCGTCACCGGCGCCGCCCCGGCCGGCTTGCCCGGCTCCGCCGCGGACCTCTCGGGCGGGGCCCACGGGTCCCTCGGCTCAGGGCTCTGGTCGGTCATACGGCGCCTCCCTCTCGTACGGCCATGCTAAGCGCTGCCACCGACACGCCCCGGGCTGCCTACGATGAAGCCGACCTGCCCGCACCAGAGTCCTCCCGGAGGCACCCCATGCCCGACCTGCACCCCTTCATCGCGGGGCTGCCCAAGGCCGAACTCCACGTCCACCACGTCGGTTCGGCGTCGCCGCGCATCGTGGCCGAGCTCGCCTCCCGCCACCCCGACTCGAAGGTCCCCACCGACCCCGAGGCCCTCGCGGACTACTTCACCTTCACGGACTTCGCCCACTTCATCGAGGTCTACCTCTCGGTCGTCGACCTGGTCCGCACCCCCGACGACGTGCGCACGCTGACCTTCGAGGTCGCCCGCGACATGGCCCGGCAGAACATCCGCTACGCCGAACTCACCATCACCCCCTACTCCTCGACCCGCCGCGGCATCGACGAGCACGCCTTCATGGAGGCCATCGAGGACGCCCGCAAGGCGGCCGAGACCGAGCTGGGCGTCATCCTGCGCTGGTGCTTCGACATCCCCGGCGAGGCCGGCCTGGAAGCCGCCGAGGAGACCGTCCGCCTCGCCGTCGACCTGCGCCCCGAGGGCCTGGTCTCCTTCGGCCTGGGCGGCCCCGAGATCGGCGTGCCCCGCCCGCAGTTCAAGCCCTACTTCGACCGGGCCCGTGCCGCCGGCCTGCGCAGCGTGCCGCACGCCGGCGAGACCACCGGCCCGGAGACGGTCTGGGACGCCGTCCGGGAGCTGGGCGCCGAGCGCATCGGCCACGGCACGAGCGCCGCCAAGGACCCGGAGCTGCTGGCGTACCTGGCCGAGCACCGCATCGCGCTGGAGGTCTGCCCGACCTCCAACATCGCCACGCGCGCCGTCGTGGACCTCGACGAGCACCCCGTCAAGGAGATGGTCGCCGCGGGCGTGCTCGTCACCATCAACAGCGACGACCCGCCGATGTTCGGCAGCGACCTCAACAACGAGTACGCGGTCGCCGCCCGCCTCCTCGGCCTCGACGAGCGCGGACTGGCGCAGCTCGCGAAGAACGCCGTCGAGGCCTCCTTCCTGGACCCGGCCGGCAAGGAGAAGCTCAGCGCGGAGATCGACGCGTACACCGCGGACTGGCTGGCCCGCTGACGTCCCGTCGGACGCGGCGTCCCCCGAGAATGGGGGCATGAACACCCTGACTGCCGTCGGTCACCGCGGCGATCCCTACCGAGTCCGCGAGAACACCCTCGCCTCCGTCCGCTCCGCCTTCGCGCGCGGGGCGGACGCGGTGGAGGTCGACGTACGGCTGACCCGCGACGGCGTGCCGGTCCTGCTCCACGACGAGACCCTCCAGCGACTGTGGGGCCACGACCTGCGGCTGGACGAGGTCACCGCCGCACAGCTGAAGGAGCTCGCGCTGGGCGGGATCCCCACCCTGCGCGAGGCCCTGACGACCGCCGGGTCCGGCCGGCTGATGCTGGACCTGCCGGGCGCCACGGCCGAGACCGTACGGACCGTCGTGGGCCTGGTGCGCGAGTGCGGGGCGCGCGAGCGCACGTACTACTGCGCCGGGCCGGACACCATGCTCGCGGTCCGCGCCGCCGACCCGGGCGCGGAGATCGCCCTGACCTGGACCACCCTCTCGCCCCCGCGCCGGGTGCTGATCGACGCGGTCGCCCCCCGCTGGCTCAACTACCGCTTCGGGCTTCTCGACCGGGAGCTCACGGACGCCCTGCACCGGGACGGGCTGCTGGTGTCGGCCTGGACGGCGGACACCAAGCGGTCGATGCGCGCCCTGGCCGCGGCGGGCGTGGACTCCATCACCACGAACAGGGTGGACGCGCTGACCGCGGTCCGGGCCGAGTCCGGCCGGTGATACGGACCTGGGGGGAGCGGGTCCGCAGGGCGGACCCGCGCCTGCGGGAGCTGGGGCTGACGCTGCTGGTGCAGGTGGCCACGACCATTCCGTTCGTGGTGCCCCGCGACCCGCGGGAGTCGCCCGCGACCTGGGCGGCGTACCTGCTGACCACGCTCGGCAACCTGCCGCTGGTGTGGCGGCGCCGGGCCCCGGTCCTGGCGCTGGCCGGGGTGGTCGCGGCGGGGGCGGTGTACCGGCTGGCGCTGGACGGGCCCGGGCAGCCGCTGCCGTACGCAGGGCTGATCGCCCTCTACACGATCGCGCTGCACTGCCCGGAGCGGGTGCGGCTGGTCACGGGCGCGGTCGCGACGGTGGTGATCTTCGGTTCGGTCGCGCTCAACACGCAGACGGCGCGGGAGCTGCTGTTCGCGCTGTTCGTGTTCGGGGCGGCGTTCGCGCTGGGGCGGCTGCAGGCCACCCGGCAGGCGTACACCGAGGCGGCCCTGGAGCGGGCGGAGCAGCTGGAGCGGGCGAACCGCATCGAGGCGGAGCAGGCGGCGGCGCGCGAACGGGCCCGTATCGCGCGGGAGATGCACGACGTCCTCTCGCACGCGGTCAGCATCATGATCGTGCAGGCCGAGGCGGGTCCGGTGGCGGTGCGCCGGGCCCCGGAACGGGCCGAGGCGGCCTTCGAGGCGATCGCCGAGACGGGGCGGGACGCGATGGTGCAACTGCGGGCGATGCTGGGGGTCCTGCGGACGGACGAGGCGGCTCCGCGTGCGCCGCAGCCCGGGATCGCGGGGCTGCCGGCGCTGCTGGACCGGGTCCGGGCGAGCGGGCCGAAGGTCTCCTACGAGCGGACGGGCGAGGTGCGCGGGCTGCCGGCCGCGCTGGAGGCGACGGTGCACCGGGTGGTGCAGGAGGCGCTGACCAATGTGGTCAAGCACGCCGGGGCCTCGACGGTGGACGTACGCCTGGAGTACGGGGTGGGGGACCTGACGGTGACGGTCACGGACGACGGCCGCGGGCCGGCCGGGAGCCCGGCGGGCCCGGCGGGCGGCGGGCACGGGCTGATCGGGATCCGGGAGCGGGCGGCGGCGCACGGCGGGACGGCCCGGTGCGGCCCGGGGCCCGACGGGGGGTTCTCGGTGCGGGTGGTCCTTGTAACCTCGCCGCTGGAGGTGGGGACATGACGATCCGTGTGGTGGTGGCCGACGACCAGGAGCTGGTGCGCAGCGGTTTCGCGATGATCCTGGACGTCCAGGAGGACATCGAGGTCGTGGCGGAGGTGGGGGACGGCGCGGCGGCGGTGGAGGCGGTCGCCCGGCTCGCGCCGGACGTCGCACTGCTGGACATCAGGATGCCGGTGCTGGACGGGATCGAGGCCTGCCGGAGGATCTCGGCGGGCGGTGCCTGCCGGACGGTGATGCTGACGACCTTCGACTCGGACGAGTACGTGTACGAGGCGCTGCACGCGGGGGCGAGCGGGTTCCTGCTGAAGGACGTGCGGCGGGACGATCTGGTGCACGCGGTCCGGGTGGTGGCGGCGGGCGAGTCCCTGCTGGCGCCTTCGGTGGCGCGGCGGCTGATCGAGGAGTACACGGCGGCGACGGCCCGGCCGGCGGGTGCGCGGGCCCTGTCGGAGGACCGTCTGGAGGTGCTGACGGCCCGGGAGCGGGAGACGCTGCTGCACCTGGGGCGGGGGCTGTCGAACGCGGAGATCGCGGCGGCGCTGACGGTGAGCGAGCACACGGTGAAGTCGCACGTGGGCAACCTGCTGGGGAAGTTGGGTCTGCGCGACCGGATCCAGGCGGTGATCTGCGCGTACGAGACGGGTCTGATCGCGGCCGGTTCTCCCTCTGGAGAGTGAGGGACGGCGTGTCGGCTCCCCCGCGCCGGTGAGTTGTCGTACCGGCGAAGACCCCTCTCATCGGTGATCCGCAACCACCCCTGTGAACAGCACCATTGGAGACGTCGGGGCAGCGGGTCCCGCGGCTCGCACACAGGGGGATCACCATCATGAAGTCACGTACACGCACTCGCACGCTGATCGCGGCCGCCCTGGTGCTGGGCATCGTGTCCGGCCCGGCGGTCGCCGCCCATGCGGCCGGGGCGCCGGCGGCTGCCCCGGCGGTCGCGGACGGCCGGGTC
>NZ_JBEXKC010000064.1:0-45810 GCF_040609475.1 Streptomyces sp. NPDC004667
CGGGGGTCAGGCCCGGGTGGTGCGGCGGCGCCTGCGCAGCAGGAGCGAGCCCGCCGCGGCCAGCGCGAGTGCCCCGGCGCCGCCGCCCGCCAGCACCGCCGTCGGAGGCGGTCCGGCCGGGTCCGGTGCGGGCTCGGCGAAACCGCCCGCCGCACCGGCCTTCGCGTAGGCCGAGCCGGGGAGCTTGTCCCCGTAGGCCTTCGTCACCCGGGCCCGGTAGGCGGCGAGCGTCGTGCCCCGGTCGCCCACGGCCCGTACGGCGTCCTCGTCCAGCGGGAGCACCCGCTCGCCCCCGGCCACGTACCAGGCGTCGGTCTGCGGTTCGCGGAAGACGGTGCCGCCGGGGAGTTTCCCGGCGCCGAGCCGGGCGTAGCGGAATTCGTCGTCGCCGGTGGCGATGTTCACCACCTGCCAGCCGTCCGCGGTCTTCGCGGTCCACAGGGCGGCCGGCTGTCCGTCGGAGGAGACGGCCCGGCTGGCGAGGAACTCCAGCCGGGCGACCGGCGCACCGGCCCGGCCCGCGACGAAGTCCGGGTTGAGGTAGCTGACCGGGATCGCCCCGCCCTCGATGCGGGGCTTCGCGGCGGCCACCGTCACCCTGCCCTCGCGGGCGAAGAACCGGGAGAGGGTGGCCAGGGTGCCGGGGGCGACGGCCGCCTCGTGGGCCGCCGCGAGGGTCTCGGCGGTGGCGGTCTGCGGCTGCGGTACGGGGGCCGCAGTTGCCGGCCCGGCCAGGGCGAGGAGGGCGGCGGTGGCGGCGGCCGCGAGGGCGGCCGCGGCGGCGGGGCGCACGGTCATGGCGGTCACGCCCCGATCCGGTAGAGGGAGTGGGTCCAGGAGAAGGTGCCGTTGTCCACGTACCAGGCGTGCGAGGCCCAGTTGTAGCGGTCACTGGAGGGCCAGGGGTCGCCCCAGTACACCCGGCTGTCGGCGGTGTCGTAGCCGTAGATGACGTGCATGTGGCCGCCGCCGTTCGACCACTGGATGCGGGTCTCGACCGGCCGGTCGTTGTTGATCTCGCTCTGGACGGTGGAGTACTGGAGCCAGCCGGTCACGTAGCTGCCGGAGTTGATGCCGGCCCAGCGCAGGGCCGTCTGGACGTTGCCGAGGGTGGCCTGGTCGTTGGGGCACTCGGTGCCCTGCCGGCGGTTGAAGGCGGCGTTGCAGAACTGGTTCTGGCTGTAGCCGCGACCGAACCAGGTGGCGACGGTGTTGCCGCTCGCGGCCCAGCACCAGTTGGTCTTCTGCTGGGCCTGCATGGTGATGTTCAGGCGCTTGTACGCGAGGGCCGCGCCGGGGGTGTCCGGGGCGGTGGCGGCTGGGGTCGCCGCTGCGGCGCCCGTACCCGTGGCGGCGGTGGCGCTGCCGGCGCCGAGGGGCAGCAGGACGAGGAGCAGGGCGGCGAGCAGGGCGGCCGGGGACAGCCGCCTGGTTCTGTCGGTGCGCATCGCGTTCCTCCCGAGGTGGGGACCCGAGGTGGGAAGTGGGGGGATGGAGGAGCGCGTCCGGACGCTGCTGAGGAGCATCGGGGAGTTGTCGCGATCAGGTCAACAGGCTTCAATACGCGGTGACATCGCAGTGTGAACGGTGGGGCTGTGGTGTGAACGGTTGCTGTCGTTCCACCAGCTCCCCCGGAACCACCGGCCCGGCCCCGCCCGGTCCCCACGCCGGCGCGTGTGAACGTTCACGAAGGAGTCGCCATGCGACCGACCGGCGACCGGACCTGGACGACGGGCGGCGCGACGGGCGGCGGCACGGCCGGAGGTACGGCGGACACGGCCGTCATGGCCGAACTCCGCCGCCTGCTCCGCGAGGGCCCCTTCCACCTCGCCCTGCGCACCGCCCTCGCCGTCCGCGGCCTGCCCCTGCACCGGGTGCAGCACCGGCTCGCGGCACGCGGCATCAAGGTCGGCGTCACCAGCCTCAGTTACTGGCAGCAGGGCGCCCGCCGCCCGCGCCACCCCGAGTCCCTGCGGGCCGTCGCCGCCCTGGAGCAGATCCTGGAACTGCCCGACGGCGCCCTCCTGCGCCTGCTCACCGGCACCGGCCGCGCCACCGGGCCCGGCGGCCGGCCGGCGGCCCGCTCGTACCGGGCGCTGGTGAGCGTCGGCGCGGCGGTGGAGCAGCTGCTGGACGCGATGGAGCTCCCGGCCGACGGCGGGCTGCACTCGGTCGGCCACCACGAGCGGGTCCGCATCGGCCCGGCCGGCGAGCTGTGCGACCGGGAGTCGCAGCAGATCGTCCGGGCCCACCGCGACGGCGTCGACCGCTACCTGGCCGTCCACCACGGGGACCCCGGCTGCGACTCGTCCCGGATGCGGGTGACGGCGTACGAGAACTGCCGCACGGGCCGGGTGCGCCACCACCCGGAGGCCGGGGTGGTGGTCGCCGAGCTGCTCTTCGACACCCGGCTGCGGTGCGGGGACACGTACGTCTTCGGCTACGGGATCGAGGACGGCACGGGCGCGCGCAGCACCGAGTACGTGCGGGGCTTCAGCTACGCGGGCGGCCAGTACATGCTCCAGGTCCGCTTCGACGAGGCGGCCCTGCCGGTGCGCTGCCGCCGCTTCGCCCGCACCGGCCCGCAGTCCCCGCGCACGGGCCTGGCGGACCTCACCCCGAGCGGCCGGCACCGGGCCGTGCACCTGGTGGAACAGACCGTCCGGCGCGGGATCCTGGGCATCGCCTGGGACTGGGACTAGACGGTCCGCGGAAAACGGGAGGCCCCCAGGGGCCGGTTCCGGGCACCATGACCCCATGAACGACACCCGAAAGGCACATGCCGCGTAGGAACCCGGCGCGGGTCAGGAGGAACGCGCCCCCGCACACCCGCCCGGCGGACCGGCGGCAGGCGGTACCCGGCCTGTCCGGCAGGACCGTCGCCGAGATCGCCCGCCTCGAACGCCGGCCCTCCTGGCCCGGTCCCGTCCACGAGGCCTGGCGCCGCTGGCACGCCCTCGCCCACCGCCCCGGTCCGTGGGTCATGTACGCCGTGGACGAGGTCTGCCCGTGCTGCGACCCCTTCGCGGGGGCGGAGGTACGGGCCGTACTGGAGGCCGCCTGCCGGGCGCTCCCGCCCCGCGCCGCCCGCGAGCTGCGCGCCGTACTCGCCCCGCTGGACGCCCGCTTCCTCACCCGCACCCTGCCCGACCCGTCCGCCCCGCCCGACACCCCGTGGTGGGCCGCCCGCCTCGACTCCGCCTAGGCCCGACGGGCGCGAGCGCGCATGCCATGCTGCGCGGATGAGCGAGTACTCCTGGCCCGGGGAGAACGGCAGGCCCGTGCCCGGCGCGGCCGCGGCCTGGCCCGCGACCGTCCGCGATCTGCCCCTCGGCACGCGTGTCACCGGTGAGGTCATCGGCCGGCAGCCGTTCGGCGTCTTCCTCGCCGTCGACGGCCACCCCGACGCCGTGGGTCTGGCCCGGATCGACCGGATGCCCGGGTGCATGGAGCTGCCGCCCGTCGGGCGGCGCGTCACCGGCGAGGTCGCGTGGCACGCCGACCACAACCACCAGGTGGGGATCGTGCTCGCGGAGTGGGCCGGGCACGAGGACCCGCTGCCCCGTTTCCGCGCCGGCCAGGTCGTCGTCGGGCGGATCACGAAGATCGCGTCCATCGGAGTCTTCGTGCGCCTCGGCCACTGCGTCGAGGGACTCCTTCCGCTCACCGGGCCGGCCGCCTCCGCCGAGGCCTTCCGCGAGGGCCGGGAGCTGCGCGTACGGATCGTGACGGCCGACCGGGAGCGGAACCACATCGTCCTGGCCGAACCCGCTCCGTAGGTTCCGGACGCGGAACCGGAGGGGTCCGCGCCCGGCCCTTCCCGGACCCGGCGCCGCCCGAGGCGCGGCCCCGGCTCAGCCGGCGATGAGCTTGCCGTTCTCCGCCTTGACCGGGACGGCCGGGAGCGGGTCGCTCGCCGGGCCGCGCAGCACCTTGCCGGTGGTCACGTCGAAACGGCTGCCGTGGCAGGGGCAGTTGCCCTCACCCTCGACGATCTTGTCCAGGACGCAGCCGGCGTGCGTGCACTGGGCGCTGAAGGCCTTGTACTGGCCCTCCGCCGGGCAGCTGACGACGACCTTGCGCTCACGGAACAGCTTCGAGCCGCCCACGGGGACGTCGGCCGCGGGGCCCAGCTCGACCGGTTCCTTGGGCACGGCCGGGCTGCCCGCGCCGCTGTCGGTCGCGGTGGAACAGGCGGAGAGCGTCGCCCCCGCGCCCACGGCCCCGGCGAGCGCTGCGGCGCCCTTGAGGACGGTACGGCGGGCGGCGGACTGCGACGCGGACATGCGGTTCTCCTGGCGCGAGGGTGCGGTGCCCGGGGCCGGGCCCACCCGACGATACCGGCGCCCGATGGGATACCTTCCCCCGCGTGATCGTCGTCGGTGGAGAAGCCCTGATCGACCTGGTGCCCGTCGCGGAGCCGCCGGGCGCGCTGCTGCCCCGGCCCGGTGGCGGGCCGTACAACACGGCGCTGGCCCTGGGCCGGCTCGGCGCCGAGGTGGCCTTCTGCTCCCGGGTGTCGTCGGACGGCTTCGGCGAGGGCCTCCTCGCCGGGCTGCGGGCCGCCGGGGTGGACCTCTCGCTCGTGCAGCGCGGCCCCGAGCCGACCACGCTGGCCGTGCCCTCGCTCGCCCCGGACGGCTCGGCCGCGTACCGCTTCTACACCGAGGGGACCGCCGACCGGCTCTTCGCCCTGCCGCCATCGCTGCCGCCGGGCGTACGGGCCCTCGCGCTCGGGACGTGCTCGCTGGTGCTGGAGCCGGGTGCGAGCGCCTACGAGGCCCTGCTGCGGCGGGAGTCGCGGCGCGGGCTGCCGACCCTGCTCGACCCCAACGTCCGCCCGGCGCTGATCGCCGACCCGGCGGCCTACCGGGAGCGGTTCCTGGGCTGGCTGCCGTACGTGTCGGTGCTCAAGCTGTCGGAGGAGGACGCCGCCTGGCTGGGCGGCCGGATCGGCGACTGGCTGGCGGCCGGGCCCTCGGCGGTGGTGCTGACCCGGGGCGCGGCGGGGCTGACCGTGTGGACGGCGGAGGGCGAGGAGTACGGCGCCGCGGCCCGTCCCGTCACCGTCGCCGACACCATCGGGGCCGGGGACACGGTCAACGCGGCCCTGCTGCACCGGCTCGCGGGCGCCGCCGGCCCGGTGGACTGGCCGGCCGTCCTGGACTTCGCGGCGCGGGCCGCCGCGCTGACCTGCACCCGGGCGGGCGCCGAGCCCCCGTACGCGGCGGAGCTGGGGCTCAGCCGATAGCGGCCCACAGGGTGCGGGCGACCGCGGGGGCGAACTCCTCGACCGGCTGGACCGCTTCGACGCCGGAGAAGTGCAGGAAGAAGGCCCGCTGGAAGCAGGCGCCGAGCAGCAGGCAGGCTGCGGCGCGCGGGTCGGCGCCGTCCCGGAGCCGGCCCGCGTCCCGCTCCCGGGCCAGCCGCCCCTCCAGGGCTTCCAGCACCACGTGGGGGCCCGCGCCGATCTCCCGGACGCCCTCGCGGTGGCGGCCGAGCAGGACGGGTTCGGCGAAGAGCGAGGCCGCCAGGGGCATGGCGTCGGCGTAGAAGAGCGAGGCGCGGCGGGCGATCTCGGTGAGCGCCTCCTCCACGGTCTCCTCCCCCGGCCCGGCGGTGAGCGCGGCCATGAGCGGGCCGGCGTTGGGGGTGCGCTCCATCAGGACGCGGACGAACAGCTCTTCCTTGTTGGCGTAGTGCTTGTAGAGCGCGGCCTCCGAGCAGCCCGCCTCGCGGGCGATCGCCTTGGTGGTGGTGTTGGCGAGGCCGATGGTGCGCATGAGGGTTTCACCCGCGTCCAGGAGACGCTCGGGGGTGGGCCGGCTTGACTTCGGGGTGAGCATTCACTCACTCTAATGGAGACAGGGGTGAGTAAATACTCACCCACCACGGTGCGGCCAGGAGGCCAGGGAGTCACGATGGAACTCACGGTGTTCGGAGCCACGGGCGGCGTGGGCCGCGAGGTCGTCCGTCAGGCCCTGGCGGCGGGCCACGGGGTGACGGCGGTCGTCCGCGACCCGGCCCGGCTGGACGTCCCGCCGCACGAACGGCTCCGGGTGGCGGTGGTGACCGACCTGACGGACGAGGACGCGCTGGTCCCGGTCCTGGCCGGGCGGGACGCGGTGGTCTCCGCGCTCGGCGCCGCGGGCAACAGGCAGGCACGGCTCAGCCCGGTCACCGGGCCGGCCCTGCGGGCGATCGTCTCCGCGATGGACCGGGCGGGCGTGACACGGCTGTCGGCGGTCAGCGCCGCCCCGCTGGGGCCCGACTCCCCGGGGGACGGCCTGCTCCTGCGCGCGGTGCTCTACCCGGTGCTGCGGCGGGCCCTGCGCGACCTGTACGCGGACCTCGCGGTCATGGAGGACACCCTGCGCGCGAGCGGCGTCCGGTGGACCGTGGTCCGGCCGCCGCGCCTGCTGGACCGGCCGCACACGGGCCGCTACCGCCGTGCCCTCGACGCCAATGTGCCCGGCGGCAAGGTCATCGCCCGCGCGGACGTGGCGGACGCCCTGCTGGTCACCCTGACCGACCCGTCGACGGAGTGTCACGCCGTGGGCGTCGCGGCCTGACCCGGCGGTCCGGCCCGGGCGTCCACCGAGGGGCGGCCGGGCCGCGTCCTGACGCGTCCGGCAGCGCCCCGACGACGGCCGGCGGATCCTGCCCGCCGGGGCCCACCCGCTCGGGGGTCGGGTCGGCCCCGGTCGCCGCGCGGAAGCGGGGGCACCGCCCGTCGGCCTTCCCGCCGTTCCCGGTGCGGCGGCTACGCCTTGCGGGCGCGCGCCGCCTTCTTCGCCGGGGCCGCCTTCTCCGCGGTGGCCGCCTTCTTGGCTGTGGCCGCCTTCGTCCCGGCGGCGGCCGTCTTCTTCGCGGCGACGGCCTTCTTCGCCGGCGCCGCCTTCTTCGCCGTCCGCACCGGCGGCTCGGCCGCGTCCGAGACCCGGTCCGCTCCCAGGATGTCCCGCAGGAACTTGCCCGTGTGGCTCGCGCCCACGGACGCCACCTGCTCCGGGGTGCCCTCGGCGACGACGAGACCGCCGCCGTAGCCACCCTCCGGGCCCATGTCGACGACCCAGTCCGCGGTCTTGATGACGTCCAGGTTGTGCTCGATGACGATCACCGAGTTGCCCTTGTCCACCAGCCCCGACAGCACCTTGATGAGCTTGCTGATGTCCTCGAAGTGCAGACCGGTCGTCGGCTCGTCCAGGACGTACACCGTCCGGCCCGTCGACCGCTTCTGCAGCTCCGACGCCAGCTTCACGCGCTGCGCCTCGCCGCCCGACAGGGTCGGCGCGGACTGGCCGAGCCGGACGTAGCCCAGACCGACCTCGTTCAGCGTGCGCAGGTGCCGCGCGATCGTCGGCACGGCCTCGAAGAAGTCCAGTGCCTCCTCGATCGGCATGTTCAGGACTTCCGCGATGGACTTGCCCTTGTAGTGGACCTCCAGCGTCTCCCGGTTGTAGCGGTCGCCGTGGCAGACCTCGCAGGGGACGTAGACGTCCGGCAGGAAATTCATCTCGATCTTGATCGTGCCGTCGCCGGAGCAGTTCTCGCACCGGCCGCCCTTGACGTTGAAGGAGAAGCGGCCCGGCAGGTAGCCGCGCACCTTCGCCTCCATCGTCTCCGCGAAGAGCCTGCGCACGTGGTCGAAGACGCCCGTGTACGTCGCCGGGTTGGACCGCGGGGTGCGGCCGATCGGCGACTGGTCCACGTGCACGACCTTGTCGACGAGGTCGTCGCCGTCCACCCGCGTGTGCCGGCCGGGGACCGACCGGGCGCCGTTGAGCTCGCGGGCCAGGTGCGTGTACAGGATGTCGTTGACCAGCGTCGACTTGCCGGAGCCCGATACGCCCGTCACCGCGGTGAGCACGCCCAGCGGGAAGGACACGTCGATGTCCCGCAGGTTGTTCTCCTTGGCGCCATGCACGGTGAGCCTGCGCTCGCCGTTCACGGGACGGCGGACGTCCGGCACCGGGATGGACCGCTTGCCCGACAGGTACTGCCCGGTCATCGACTCGGAGTTCTTCAGCAGCTCCTTGAGTGAACCGCTGTGGACCACCTTGCCGCCGTGCTCACCGGCGCCGGGGCCGATGTCGACGACCCAGTCGGCCACCTTGATGGTGTCCTCGTCGTGCTCGACGACGATCAGGGTGTTGCCCATGTCCCGCAGCCGCACCAGCGTCTCGATCAGCCGGTGGTTGTCCCGCTGGTGGAGGCCGATGGACGGCTCGTCGAGTACGTAGAGCACGCCGACGAGGCCGGATCCGATCTGCGTCGCGAGGCGGATGCGCTGGGCCTCGCCACCCGAGAGGGTGCCGGCGGCGCGGTTCAGCGAGAGGTAGTCCAGGCCGACGTCGACGAGGAAGCGGAGCCGCTCGTTGACCTCCTTCAGGACCCGCTCGGCGATCTTCCGGTCGCGGGCGTCGAGGGTCAGCCGCCCCAGGAAGTCCGCGCATTCGCTGATCGACATGGCGGCGACCTCGGCGATGGACCGCTCCATCACCGTCACGGCGAGGACGATCGGCTTGAGCCTGGTCCCGTCGCAGGTCGGGCAGGGCACCTCGCGCATGTAGCCCTCGAAGCGCTCCCGGCTGGCGTCGCTCTCGGACTCCGCGTGCCGGCGTTTGACGAAGGGAACGGCACCCTCGAAGGCGGTGGTGTACGCGCGCTCGCGCCCGTAGCGGTTGCGGTAGCGGACCTCGATCTGCGTCTTGTGCCCGTACAGCAGGGCCTTCCTGGCGCGCAGCGGCAGCCCGGCCCACGCGATGTCCGTACGGAAGCCCAGCTCCTGCGCGAGCGCGCCGACGAGCCGCTGGAAGTAGTCCTTGGTGTGCCCGAGCGACCAGGGCGAGACGGCACCCTCGTCCAGGGACTTGTCCTCGTCCGGGACGATCAGCTCCGGGTCCACCTCCATGCGCGTGCCGATGCCGGTGCACTCGGGGCAGGCGCCGAAGGGGGAGTTGAAGGAGAAGGAGCGGGGCTCCAGCTCCTCGAAGGAGAGGTCGTCGTAGGGGCAGTAGAGGTGCTCGGAGTACATCCGCTCACGCTCGGGGTCGTCCTCGGCGAGGTCGACGAAGTCCAGGATGACCATGCCGCCGGAGAGGCCCAGCGCGGTCTCGACGGAGTCGGTGAGCCGGCGCTTGGCGCTGTCCTTGACGGTGAGGCGGTCGATGACCACCTCGATGGTGTGCTTCTCCTGCTTCTTCAGCGTGGGGGGCTCGGAGAGCTGGACGGTCTGGCCGTCCACCCGGGCCCGGCTGTAGCCCTTGGTCTGGAGGTCCGCGAAGAGGTCGACGAACTCGCCCTTGCGCTCGCGCACCAGCGGCGACAGCACCTGGAACCGGCTGCCCTCGGGCAGGGCGAGGACCTTGTCGACGATCGCCTGCGGCGACTGCCGGGAGATCGGACGGCGGCACTCGGGGCAGTGCGGCTTGCCGATGCGCGCGAAGAGCAGGCGGAGGTAGTCGTAGACCTCGGTGATGGTGCCGACGGTGGAGCGGGGGTTGCGCGAGGTCGACTTCTGGTCGATCGAGACGGCCGGGGAGAGGCCCTCGATGAAGTCGACGTCGGGCTTGTCCATCTGCCCCAGGAACTGGCGGGCGTAGGAGGAGAGCGACTCGACGTAGCGGCGCTGGCCCTCGGCGAAGATCGTGTCGAAGGCCAGGGAGGACTTGCCCGAGCCGGAGAGTCCGGTGAAGACGATGAGGGAATCGCGGGGCAGGTCGAGCGAGACGTTCTTCAGGTTGTGCTCGCGAGCGCCACGAACGATGAGACGGTCGGTCACGCCGGTCCGCACCTTTCTTGAGAGAAGCGGGGGCACGGGCCCCGGCTATCCAGGGTATGGGGGGCGCCTCTGCGACGGAGTGGGTCTGGACTTCCGAGCGTATAGCACGCACATTCGATTTACGGCACTCCCAAGACCTCTTCACCCGATCGTGTGGCGCGGGCCCCCGGGCCACTAGGCTCGGTTCCATGACTGATCATGTGCACGACCTGCGATCTGTACGTGAAGCCACGGACCGGCTGCTGACCGCGGTCGCGAAACTGGACAACGCCGCCCTGGCCGAGGAGTCACACCTCCCCGGCTGGAGCCGTGGCCACATCCTGGCCCACCTCGCACGCAACGCGGACGCCCTCGTGAACGTCTTCGAGGGCCGCCCCATGTACGAGAGCGGCACCGCCCGCGACGCGGACATCGAGCGCGACGCCGCCCGGCCCCTGGAAGAACACCTCACGGACCTCCGTGATTCCGGCGCCCGCTTCCTGGCCACGACCGAGCCCGCCCAGGACTGGTCGCGCACGGTCGAGCTGCGCAACGGAGTCACCGACCTCGCCTCCAACGTGCCGTTCCGCCGCCTCGTGGAGGTCGAGCTCCACCACGTCGACCTGAACATCGGCTACGAGCTCGGCGACCTCTCCGAGGAGTTCACCGACCGGGAGATCGCCTTCCTCGCGGACCGCTGGTCCGGCCGCCCGGAGGTCCCTCCGGTGACCCTGGAGGGCGGACCCGGCCAGGTCTGGCACACCGGCGGCACGGAGGGCACCCCGGTGACCCTCTCCGGCTCCACGGACGAGCTGCTCGGCTGGCTCGCGGGCCGCGGCCGGCGGGGCGCCCACCTCGCCGTCGAGGCCGGCGACGGCCTGCCCGAGCTCCCCCCGCTCTAGGACCGCACCCCCTTAGGATCAACGACATGACGTACACCGGAGCGGTGAAGGTCGGCGGCCCTGCCGACGTCCACGAACTCGCGGACCTGATGATCTCCAAGGTCGCCGTGGGCCCCATGAACAACAACGCGTACCTGCTGCGCTGCCGGGCCACCGGCGCGCAGCTGCTGATCGACGCGGCCGCCGAGGCGGACACGCTGATCGGCCTGATCGGTGACGACGGCATCGAGTCCGTCGTCACCACCCACCGGCACGGCGACCACTGGGGCGCCCTCGCCGAGGTCGTGGAGAGCACCGGGGCCCGCACCTACGCGGGCGCCCTCGACGCGGAGGGCATCCCCGTCGCCACGGACGTCCCGGTCGGGGACGGGGACAAGATCACGGTCGGCCGGGTGGAACTGACCGCGCGCCACCTGGTCGGCCACACCCCCGGCTCGATCGCGCTGGTCTACGACGACCCGCACGGCCACCCCCACGTGTTCACCGGCGACTGCCTCTTCCCGGGCGGCGTCGGCAACACCCACGGCGACGCGGAGGCCTTCACCAGCCTGCTCGACGACGTCGAGACGAAGCTCTTCGGCGAGCTGCCGGACGAGACCTGGGTCTACCCCGGCCACGGCAACGACACCATGCTCGGCGCCGAGCGCCCGCACCTGGCCGAGTGGCGCGAACGCGGCTGGTGATCCGGACCCGCACCGGAAGCACCACCGGGGTCAACACCGGACGGACGTGCACTCCTTCCGGTCGATGATCACCGAACGCCCGTCCCGAGGGGCGGGGCGGGGTAGTTGCTGCACCATGCAACAACACCCCGTCCCCTCCCCCGGCTCCTCCCCCTCGATGGTGCGGATCGCCTCGGCCTCGCTCGCCGGCACCGCCATCGAGTTCTACGACTTCTTCGCCTACGGCACGGCCGCCGCCCTGGTCCTCGGCCCGCTGTTCTTCCCCGCCTTCTCCCCGCTGGCCGCCACGCTCGCCGCCTTCGGCACCTTCGGCATCGGCTTCCTCGCCCGCCCCCTCGGCTCCGTCGTCTTCGGCCACGTCGGCGACCGCTACGGGCGCCGGCCGGTGCTGCTGGGCTCGCTGCTGCTCACCGGCGTCGCCACGGTGGCCGTCGGCTGCGTGCCGACGTACGCCTCGATCGGCATCGCCGCACCCGTCCTGCTGCTCCTGCTGCGCTTCCTGCAGGGCCTCGGACTCGGCGGCGAGTGGGGCGGGGCGGTGCTGCTGACCGCCGAACACGCCCCGGAGCGGCGGCGCGGGCTGTGGTCGAGCTTCCCCCAGATGGGCCCGCCGGTCGGCTTCCTGCTGGCCAACGGCCTGATGCTGGCCCTGTCGGCGACCCTGACCGACGCGCAGTTCGGCGCCTGGGGCTGGCGGGTGCCGTTCTGGGGCGCGGGGCTGCTGGCACTGGCGGGGCTGTGGCTGCGGCGGTCCGTAGAGGAGACCCCGGAGTTCCGCGCGCTCACCGAGACCGGCCGGCGGGCCGAGGCCCCGCTGACCGAGGTCGTGCGCGACCACTGGCGGCTGCTGCTGCTGACCGGCGGCGCGATGGCGTTCGGGTACGCGGTCTTCTACGCGGTCACCACCTGGTCCCTCTCGTACGCGACCGGGCACCTGCGCGTGGACCGCACCGTGATGCTGGCCTGCGTGATGGCCGCCGTCCTGGTCCAGGGCCTGGCCACCCCGCTGCTGGCGGTGCTCGGCGACCGCTGGGGGCGGCGACCGCTGTGCCTGGCCGGCAGTGCGGTCTGCGCGGTGTGGATGTTCCCGTTCGCGGCCCTCCTGCGCTCCGGGGACCCGCTGCTGATCACGTTGGGCTCCGTGGTGACCCTGTTCGGGATGATCATGGCCTTCTCGGTGGTGGGCGCGTACCTGCCCGAGCTGTACGCCCCGCGGATCCGCTGCACCGGCGCGGCCGTCGGCTACAACCTGGGCGGGGTACTGGGCGGGGCGCTCACGCCCGTCGTGGCGACGGCCCTGGCGCAGGGCTCCGGGCCGCCCTGGGGCGTGGCGGTGTACCTGACGCTGGTCTGCCTGGCGAGCCTGGCCTGCTTCGCACTGCTCCCGGAGACGAACCCGGCGGTGCTCCGGGCCCCGGCGGACACGGGAACGGGGGCGGCCGAAGCGGCCGCCCCCGCGTAGTCCCTCCGGGACCTCAGGGCATCAGGCGTCTATGCTCTTCGTCTCCTCGGCGGCGGCTTCGGCCGCCGCCTGCTTCTTCGAGGCGATCAGGCTGGTGATGGTGGTGATCACCAGGACACCGCAGATGACGCCGAGGGAGACCGGGATGGAGATCTGCGGGACGTGCACCCCGGACTCGTGCAGGGCGTGCAGCACCAGCTTGACGCCGATGAAGCCGAGGATGACGGACAGGCCGTAGCTGAGGTGGACCAGCTTCTTGAGCAGGCCGCCGATCAGGAAGTACAGCTGGCGCAGACCCATCAGGGCGAAGGCGTTGGCGGTGAAGACGATGTACGGGTCCTGGGTGAGGCCGAAGATCGCGGGGATCGAGTCCAGGGCGAAGAGGACGTCGGTGGTGCCGATGGCGAGCATGACGACCATCAGCGGGGTCAGGATCCGCTTGCCGTTCTCACGGATGAAGAGCTTGGTGCCGTGGTAGCGGTCGGCGACGCCGAACTTGTGCTCGATCGACTTGAGGAGGCGGTTCTCCTCGAACTCCTCTTCCTCCTCGTCCTTGCGGGCCTCCTGGATCAGCTTCCAGGCGGTGTAGATGAGGAACGCGCCGAAGATGTAGAAGACCCACGAGAAGCTGGTGATGATCGCGGCGCCGGCGGCGATGAACACCGCGCGCAGGACCAGGGCGATCAGTACGCCGACGAGCAGGACGCGCTGCTGGAGGTGCGAGGGCACCGAGAACTTCGCCATGATCAGGACGAAGACGAAGAGGTTGTCGACGCTCAGGGACTTCTCGGTGATGAAGCCGGCGAAGAACTCCTGGGAGGCCTGGCCGTTGCCGAAGAGGAGCAGCCCCAGGCCGAAGAGGACGGCCAGGACGATCCAGACGACCGTCCAGATGCCCGCCTCCTTGACGGAAACGTCGTGCGGTTTGCGGCCGATGAAGAAATCGGCGCCGATCAGGATGCCCAGACCGACGATGGTCAGCACCCATAGGGTCAACGAAACGTCCACGGTATTCACGCCTCCGGCGGATGGCTCAGCACAGGGTCAGCGTCATCGCTGCCGGAGGTCTCTTCCACCCGAAACGGCCCGGTGTGGCCGCGGGGCCGGCGCCCCGGGACCGACTGCGTTGGGACACGACCGCAGTGGTCCGTATTGACGGGTACGCCGCGCAGGAAATAGCAGGAATACTCCCCTCCGCAGATGCCAGGATACCCGCGGAGGGGGTCAAAGGTAAAGGGAAGACCAAGAGGCGGTCAGCCGCCGGTCATGGCCGCTCACCGCCGGGCGGACCGCCGGTCCCGCGCGATCCGCTCCAGCGTCTGCTCCAGGACCAGGCTGTCCCGCGGGGGCAGGTCCGGCTCGAAGGTCCAGGCGTGCTGCACCCAGGGGTCGGCGAGGTGCTGGTCCGGCACCGGCGAGAGCCGCATCAGCGAGCGCCACAGCGGATCCAGCAGCGGCCCGTAGGCGGAGGCCTCGTCGCGGTCCGCGACCATCAGCAGGTGCACGCCGACCGCCGGGCCCTCGTCGGCCAGGTAGCGCAGCCGGGTGACGGCGCGGTCGTCGAAGCCGTGCGGGAAGTCGTGCACGATCAGCAGCTGCTCGGCCCGGTCCACGTCCGGCGGCAGGTCCTCCGGAGCTCCCGCGCGCAGCGCCATCTGTACGAGGTCCACCCGGCGGGTCAGTCGCTCCAGGGTCCGTGTGACCCCCTCGGCCCCCGCGGCCGGCGGCGCGGCCAGCACCCCGGCGCGCACCAGCGGCGCCAGGGAGGCGGCGCCCGCCCCGGCCGCGTCGACGACATGGACGGAGAGGGCCTCGGCGGGGTGGACCGCGAGCAGCCGCACGGCGTGCGCGACGGCCATGTCCATGGCGGCGCGGCGCAGCCGGTCGGTGTCCATGGCCATGGCCGCCTCGGAGCCGGTGCGGCCGTTGTCGATCCACAGGCCGCGTTCCAGCGGGACCCGCATCAGCATGGGGATCCGCAGCTCCGGCCGCTCGGGCAGGCTCAGGTCGCCCAGGCGCAGCGCCAGCGGGGCCTCGGCGGGCGTGCTCCGGCCGTGCCAGACGGGAGCGGACCAGCGGGCGTAGGCGGGCGGCAGCGCGGGCTCCACCACCTCGGACTCCGCGGTGAGCTGGGCCAGGTCGCGGTCGAGGACGGCGCGGGCCCGGGCCACCAGGTCGTCGCGGCGGGCCCGGGCGGTGTCGCGGGCGGCGTTCCCGGAGCCGTCGAGCCGGCCCCGGGGGTCGGACAGGGCCTCGTCGAGCTCCCGGTCGAGGCGGGAGTCGGCGAAGTCGACGGCGCCGCGGTAGGCGGCCACGGTGCGGGCCAGGTCCTCGAACATGCCCCAGACCTGGTTGTAGAGGCGCTCGTCCATCGACCAGCCACTGGCGTCCCCCGCGACGGGACGCGGCGGCTGCCCCGGGCCGGCGGCGGGTTCGGGGCGGGGGCCCGGCTCGGGGGCCTCGGCGCTGGTGCGGCGACGGCGCGGGTGGGCGTAGTCGATGGTCGGCGGGCCCCCGGCGGCGGCCCCGACCCCGGCGCTCGCCCCGACGCCCGCTCCGGCGGGGCCGCCGACGGTGTCCGCGCCGGACGGCCCGGAGGCCGGGCCCGGACCGGGCGCGACCGGACCGGGCGTGCCCGCGTAGGGGGTGGGGGAGACCGGGAGCGGGTCCGGTGGCTCGGGGGCCGGTGCGGCGGGGCCCCCGGGGGCGCCCGGCGCCGCGTCCTGCGGGGTGCGCAGCCCGTGCGGGACGGTCGGCGCGGCCCCGGTCGGCAGGGTGGCCAGGGTGATGTCCCCGGAGGCCGTCAGGCCCAGGGCGGCGGCGGTCAGCCCGTCGGCGGCGGGGCCGGTCAGACCCGCGTCGGCGAGGAGGGCACCGAGGCCGCCCGCGTAGCCCTGGCCCACGGCCCGGACCTTCCAGGCGCCCTGGCGCCGGTACAGCTCCAGGGCCACGACGGCGCTCTCGGAGTCGAGGCCGGTGACGGTGTACGCCGCGAGCTCGGCGCCCTCCGGCTCGGCCACGGTCACGTGCGGGGCGGCGACCGCGCCGAAGCGCGCCGGCCCGCCGGGCGGCAGCACCAGCAGGACGCGGACCCGGTGGACGGCCGCCCCGACCGCGTCGAGGTCGACGGTGAACCGGTGGCGGTCGCCGACCCGGTCCGGCACCTCCAGGCCCGGCAGGGCCCGGGCCCCGGGATGCGCCAGGGCCCCGGGGCCGGACGGCCGGCCCGCCTCGTCGCCGGTGACGGCCAGGGCCAGCACGGCCGTGCCGGCCGAGACCCGGATCTCCACCCGATTGCGGGACAGGGGGTGGTTCTGCCCCCGGACCAGTTCGGCCGTCATCGTGCAGCCCTCCCCCGTGCCTTCTTCTCTTGTTCCGTGGCGCTCTTGCCCGGTACCGCTACAGGTGCGGCAGGATCGCCGGCATCAGGTCCTGGAAGGTCCGGCCGTTGGCCGGGTTGCCGAGGGCCGTCATCTTCCAGCCGGAGCCCTCGCGGGACACCTTCGCCATGATCTGCGCCGTGTACTGACCACCGCCGTCGAGGGTGTAGCGGGCCAGCTCCTGGCCGTTGGTCTCGTCGACGATGCGGCAGAAGGCGTTCTGCACTTCCTGGAAGGTCTGGCCGGTGAAGGAGTTCACCGTGAAGACGATCTGGTCGATGTGCACGGGCACGCGCTGGAGGTCGACGAGGATGGCCTCGTCGTCCCCGCCCTGGCCCGCACCGCCGACGAGGTTGTCGCCGGTGTGGCGCACCGAGCCGTCGTCGCTCTGCAGGTGCCGGAAGAACACCACGTCCACGGGCTGCTTGTCGGCGAAGAGCACCGCCGAGGCGTCCAGGTCGATCTCCCGGGTCCGCGAGCCGAACAGACCCCGACGCTTGGCCGCCTGCCAGCCGAGGCCCATCCGGACCGCGGTCAGCGTGCCGCCGTCCGACTTCTGCAGACTGATGGCCTGACCCTTGGTCATGTTGACCGTCACGCGCTGTCCCCTCTCCATAGCCCGCCCGACCGACGGGCGCGCAGCGTGTAACTGCGGCTGTGTCCCAACCCTACTGACCGCCCCGGGGTCAGGCGAGACCCGCTTCCTTCATCTGTCGGAGCTCCTTCTTGAGCTCGCCCACCTCGTCCCGGATCCGGGCCGCGACCTCGAACTGGAGCTCGGCCGCGGCGCCGCGCATCCGCTCGGTCATCTGCTCGATCAGCGCGGCCAGTTCGGCGGCGGGCCGGTCCGTGAGCACCTCGGCCGCCTGCGTGCCCTTCGCCCCCTTGGCGCCCTTGGCCCCCTTGCCCGCCTTGCCCCCGGCGACGGCCGCGGCCGCCCTGCCGCCGAGCGCCGGCACCGGCGCCTTGGCACCCTTGCCGTCCTTGGCCTGCCGGTAGCCGCTGCCGAGCAGTTCCTCGGTGTCCAGCTCCTCGCGGGCGATGGTGGCGACGATGTCGTTGATCTTCTTGCGCAGCGGCTGCGGGTCGATGCCGTTCGCCGTGTTGTAGGCGATCTGCTTCTCGCGGCGCCGGTTCGTCTCGTCGATGGCCTTCTCCATCGCCGGAGTCATCTTGTCCGCGTACATGTGGACCTGGCCGGAGACGTTGCGCGCGGCGCGGCCGATGGTCTGGATGAGGGAGGTCCCCGAACGCAGGAAGCCCTCCTTGTCGGCGTCGAGGATCGCCACCAGCGACACCTCGGGCAGGTCGAGGCCCTCGCGCAGCAGGTTGATGCCGACCAGGACGTCGTACTCGCCGGCCCGCAGCTCGCGCAGCAGCTCGATGCGGCGCAGGGTGTCGACGTCGCTGTGCAGGTAGCGGACCTGGATGCCGAGCTCCAGGAAGTAGTCGGTGAGGTCCTCGGCCATCTTCTTGGTGAGGGTGGTGACCAGGACGCGTTCGTCCTTCTCCACCCGCTGCCGGATCTCGTGGACCAGGTCGTCGATCTGCCCGTCGGTGGGCTTGACCACGACCTCGGGGTCGACCAGGCCGGTGGGGCGGATGATCTGCTCGACGAACCCGTCGCCGCGGGAGAGCTCGTACTTGCCCGGGGTGGCGGACAGGTAGACCGTCTGACCGATCCGCTCCTGGAACTCCTCCCACTTCAGCGGCCGGTTGTCGAGCGCGGACGGCAGCCGGAAGCCGTGGTCGACCAGGGTCCGCTTGCGCGAGGCGTCGCCCTCGTACATGGCGCCGATCTGCGGCACGGTGACGTGCGACTCGTCGATGACGAGGAGGAAGTCCTCGGGGAAGTAGTCGATGAGGGTGTTCGGCGCGGAGCCGCGCTCGCGGTCGTCCATGTGCAGCGAGTAGTTCTCGATGCCGGAGCAGGACCCGATCTGGCGCATCATCTCCAGGTCGTAGGTGGTGCGCATGCGCAGCCGCTGGGCCTCCAGCATCTTGCCCTGCTTCTCCAGCTCCGCGAGGCGCTCGGCGAGCTCCGCCTCGATGCCCGTGATCGCCTTCTCCATGCGCTCGGGTCCGGCGACGTAGTGGCTGGCGGGGAAGACGTAGAGCTCGCGGTCCTCGCTGATGACCTCGCCGGTCAGCGGGTGCAGGGTGGACAGGGCCTCGATCTCGTCGCCGAACATCTCGATGCGGACGGCGAGTTCCTCGTAGACCGGGAAGATCTCGATGGTGTCGCCGCGCACCCGGAAGGTGCCGCGGGTGAAGGCCACGTCGTTGCGCGTGTACTGGATGTCGACGAAGCGGCGCAGCAGCTGGTCGCGGTCCATCTCCTCGCCGACCTTGAGGGGGACCATCCGGTCGACGTACTCCTGCGGGGTGCCGAGGCCGTAGATGCAGGACACGGAGGCGACGACGATCACGTCGCGCCGGGTCAGCAGCGAGTTGGTAGCGGAGTGGCGCAGCCGCTCCACCTCCTCGTTGATCGAGGAGTCCTTCTCGATGTAGGTGTCCGACTGCGGTACGTACGCCTCGGGCTGGTAGTAGTCGTAGTACGAGACGAAGTACTCGACGGCGTTGTTCGGCAGGAGCTCGCGGAACTCGTTCGCCAGCTGGGCGGCCAGGGTCTTGTTCGGCGCCATCACCAGGGTGGGGCGCTGGAGCTTCTCGATCATCCAGGCCGTGGTGGCCGACTTGCCCGTGCCGGTCGCACCCAGCAGGACGACATCCTTCTCACCTGCACGGATGCGCTTCTCCAGCTCGGCGATGGCCGTCGGCTGGTCACCGCTGGGCTGGTAGGGGCTGACGACCTCGAAAGGCGCCACCGTGCGTTCGATCTTCGATACGGGCCGCATGGGTCAACCGTACGGCCCCCCACTGACACTCAGCGCGGTCTGGTCCGTTTGTCGTAGTCCGTTGGCGGGGCCGTGATCGTCAACCCCATGATCGCCGTGGAACGGCCCTCCGCCGGCGCACGGCGGGCGCCGCCCCGCAACGTCCTGGGCGCCGTGCCCGTTTGAGCCGAGAGCAGGCCTCACGACCCGAGGAGATCGCACATGCACGTCGTCCGACCCGCCGCCGCGGCGGCCGCCGCCTTCCTGGGCCTCGCCCTCGGCCTGCTGGGCGGGACGGCTTCGTCCGCCGCCTCCGGCGCCCCCGGCACGTCCGTCGCCCCCGCCACCGCGCAGAAGCGGTTCCTGGGCCCCGTCGTGTACGCCCACCGGGGGGCTTCGGCGTACGCCCCGGAGAACACCGTCGCCTCGATCGACCGGGCCGCCTGGATGGGCTTCGCCTGGGTCGAGAACGACGTCCAGCGGACCCGGGACGGCGAGCTCGTGGTGATCCACGACGACACGCTGGCCCGTACGACCGATGTCGAGCAGGTGTTCCCCGACCGCAAGCCGTGGGCGGTCAAGGACTTCACCGCGGCCGAGATCGCCCGGCTCGACGCGGGCAGCTGGTTCGGCCCGCAGTTCGCGGGCGCCCGGGTCCCGACCCTGCGGGAGTACATGGACCGGGTCCAGGACAACGGGCAGCGGCTGCTCCTGGAGATCAAGAAGCCGGAGCTGTACCCGGGGATCGAGGAGCAGACGCTGGAGCTGCTCGACGGGCTGGGCTGGCTCGACGCGCAGCACGTCGCCGACCGCCTGGTGGTGCAGAGCTTCAGCGCCGACTCCGTACGGACCGTGCACCGGCTGCGGCCCGATCTGATCACGGCCTTCCTGGGCACTCCGAGCGTGGCCGACCTGCCGGAGTACGCCCGGTTCACCGACCGGATCAACCCGCTGCACACCACGATCTCCGCGGACTGGGTGAAGGCCGTGCACGGGCTGCGGGGCGCCCACGGCAAGGCCATGGAGGTGGACACCTGGATCGTCAACGACGCGGCCACGGCCCGCAAGGTACGGGAGATGGGGGTGGACGGGGTCATCACGAACGCGCCCGACGTCGTACGGGAGGCCGTCGGCGGATTCTGACCGGCGGCGCGTTCCGATCGGCGGCGGGACTGTCGGCGGCGCATTCCGGCCGGTGGCGGCGGGACTGTCGGCGGGGCGCCGTACCGTGGGGGCGTGGACACCAGCGAGCGGCCCCGCGGACCGCACCTCGAATGGACCGTCGTCCCCAGCGACATCGGCCCCCTCCTCCTGGCCGCGACCCCCGAGGGTCTGGTCCGGGTCGAGTTCCACGCCGCGCCGGAGCGGATCGACCGGATGATCGGCCCGCTCGTGTCCCGGCTCGGCGCCGACGCCCGGCGGCCGGCGCCGGGCGAGGAGGAGCTGCTGGCCGAGCCGGTGCGCCAGCTCGCCGCCTACTTCGCCGGCACCCTGCGGCGCTTCGAGCTGCCGCTGGACTGGCGGCTCAGCTCCGGCTTCAACCGCCAGGTGCTGCGGGAGCTCGACCGCTCCGTGCCCTACGGATCGGTGGTCGGGTACGGGGAGCTGGCCGCCCGGGTCGGGCAGCCGGGGGCGGCCCAGGCCGTGGGCAACGCCATGGGGTCCAACCCGCTGCCCGTGGTCGTGCCCTGCCACCGGGTCGTGGAGAACGACGGGGGCATCGGGGGCTTCGGCGGCGGCGTGGAGACCAAGCGGATCCTGCTCGCCCTGGAGGGGGTCCTGCCCCAGCCCCTGTTCTGACCCTGCGCGCGCCCGTTCCGGCCCTCCCGCCCGCGCCCGTTCTGAGCTGCGCGTTCCGCGGCCCCCGCGCCCGCATATCCGGTTCCCCCGTACGGGGGCGGGTGGGACACTGCGGCGGTGACCCCTCCTGCCGCCGCAACCGGCCCCTCCGCGTCCGTGCCCGCCCCGGTGCCGCCCGCCGCGCACCCGATACGGGGGTGTCGGGCGTGACCTCCTCCCCCGGGACGACCCCCGGCGCCTCCCCCCTGTCCCGCGCCGCCGGGCCGGGGCACGGCGGGCCGGTCGACGCCGCCGACCTGCCCCGGCTGCAGCGCCGGATCTCCGGCGTGCTGATCGCCGCCCAGATGCTGGGCGGTCTCGGCGTGCCCATCAGCATCGCCCTGGCCCCCGTACTGGCCACCGAGATCAGCGGCACCGAGGCCATGTCCGGCTTCGCCTCCACCGCCGCCGTGATCGGCACCGCCCTGGTCTCGCTCCCGCTCGCCGCCCTGATGACGGCGCGCGGACGCCGCCCCGGGCTCGTGGTCGCCTACGCGATCGGCACCCTCGGCGCGGCCCTCGTCGTCCTGGCCGCCTCCGTCAAGAGCTTCCCGCTGCTCATGCTCGGCATGGCCGCCTTCGGCGCCGCGTCCTCCGCCAACCTCCAGGCCCGCTTCGCCGCCGCCGACCTCGCACCGCCCGACCGGCGGGCCCGCGCCATCTCCGTGGTCGTCTGGGCCTCCACCGTCGGCGCGGTGCTCGGCCCCAACCTCTCCGCCCCCGCCAGCGACAGCTTCGCCGGGACCTCCATACCCCAGACGGCGGGCCCCTTCGTCTGGGCCGGCGCCGTCTTCGTCCTCACCGGCACGCTGATCGCCGTGTTCCTGCGGCCGGACCCGCTGCTGACGGCCCGGGCGCTGGCCGGCCCCGAGGAGCAGTCCCGGCAGAGCCGCTCGCTGCGCGCCGGGTTCAGCGCCGTCCGCGCCTCGCCGCGCGCCCGCCTCGCGCTGCTCACCGTCGCCGTGTCCCACACCACCATGGTCTCGATCATGGTGATGACCCCGGTCGACCTCGGTCACCACGGCGCCGGCCTCAAGCTGGTCGGCCTGGTGATCAGCGGGCACATCGCCGGCATGTTCGCCTTCTCGCCCGTCATGGGCTGGCTCGCCGACCGGCTCGGCCGGCTCTCCGTGATCGGACTGGCCGCCGGACTGCTCTCGCTCGCCGCGCTGCTCGCCGGCACCGCGGGGGGCGACCACGCCCAGAGCGCGGCCGGCCTCTTCCTGCTCGGCCTGGGCTGGTCCGCCGGGATGGTCTCCGGATCGGCGCTGCTGACCGACTCGGTGCCGCAGCCCGCGCGGGCCGCCGTACAGGGGTTGAGCGACCTGACCATGAACGCTTCCGCCGGGATCGGCGGAGCGGCGGCCGGGCTGGTCATGTCCCAGGCGGGCTACGGCTGGCTCAACGCGATCGGCGCCGCGCTGCTGCTGCCGATGGCGGCGCTGGCCCTGTTCACCGCCCGGCGCCACCCCGTGCGTCCGGCGCCCGCGAAGGGCGTCAGTAGCTGATGTGGTAGGCCTTGCGGAGCGTCTCGTGCACGGTCCAGGTGGTCTTGTCGCCCTCCCTGAGCACGCACGCGGAGCCCGGACCGACCTCCAGGGTCGCTCCGCCCTCCACCTCGATCGTGGCCCGGCCGCCGACCACGACGAACAGCTCGTTGGCCTCCGTGTCGGTGACCACGCCCGGGGTGATCTGCCAGATCCCCCGGATCTGCGAGCCGTCCTCGGCCTCCCACAGCACCTTGCCCGTCACCACGGGGGTGCCGGAGACGATCTGTGCCGGGTCGAGGTCCTCCGTCTCCAGTTCGGAGTCGGGGACGTCCGCGACGGACACGGCGAAGGAGGCGGGGGCGGTGTGATCACTGGTGCTCATGGCGCGTCAGCCTAATCCGACCCTCCCGGGCCGGGGGGTGACCAGAGCGTCCAGCGTGGACGCGGCGGACGCGTCACTCCGTCGAGCGGATGCGGCACCCGCCCCTTTTCGGCCAGAGCGGTACGGGCGCGCCCGCGGCCGCGCGGGTACGCCGGGGCATTGCGGCGCGGCGACCTCGCGGCCGCCCGCGGGGTCGGGCCGCGGGACGGGTTCGCGCCGGAGCTCGGACGGCGCGTTTGGGGGCGCGAATCCCGTGCCATGGATGGGGACATGCCACTGCACAGAGCATCCGAGGTCCCGGTCCTGTCGGAAGAGGTGCGCGAGGCGCTGGCCGCGCGCAGGCCCGTCGTCGCCCTGGAATCGACGATCATCGCGCACGGGCTGCCGCGCCCCCGAAATCTGGAGGTGGGCCTGGAACTGGAGGCCCTGGTCCGGGCGGAGGGTGCAGTTCCGGCGACGGTCGCGGTCGTGGACGGGGTGGCCCGCGCGGGCCTGGACAAGGCCCGTCTGGAGCGGATCGCCGCGGGTGAGGGCGTGCGCAAGCTCGGCCACCGGGACCTGGCCCCGGCCCTCGCGACGGGGGCGACCGGCGCGACGACGGTGTCCGCGACGGCCCTGCTGGCCGCGCGGGCGGGGCTGCGGGTGTTCGCCACCGGCGGGCTGGGCGGCGTACACCGCGAGTGGACGCGCTCCCAGGACGAGTCGGCCGATCTCGCGCTGCTCGCGCGGACCCGGATCACGGTGGTGTGCGCGGGGGTGAAGTCGATCCTGGACGTGCCGGCCACCCTCCAGCGGCTGGAGACCCTGGGCGTGGGGATCCTCGGCTACCGCACGCGCCGCTTCCCCGGGTTCTACCTGGCCGACTCCGGCGAGCCGGTCGACTGGACGGTGGAGCGCCCCGAGGAGGTGGCGGCGGTGATGGCCGCCCAGGACGCCGTCGGCGGCCCGGATTCGGCGCTGCTGGTGGCCAACCCGGTGGCGGAGGCGGAGCAGTTGAATCCGCGGCTGCACGACCGGGTCCTGGCGGAGGCGCTCGCCGAGTGCCGCGAGCGCGGGATCGCGGGGCAGGCGGTGACCCCGTTCCTGCTGGACTTCCTGGTACGGGCGACGGGCGGGGCCTCGCTGGAGGCCAACCTGGCCGCGGTACGGGGCAACGTGCGGCTCGGGGCGAGGATCGCCGGGGCCTGGGCGGCCCGCGCATGACGGCGGCACCGGGGGCGCTGGTGGTCGTCGGCGACGTGGTCACGGACGTGGTGGCGATACATCCGGAGCCTCTGGCTCCAGCCACCGACACCGCCGCCCGGATCCGTACCCTGCCGGGCGGCGCGGGCGCCAACGCGGCCTGCTGGGCGGCCCGCACGGGGACGGCCGAGGTGCGCCTCCTCGCCCGGGTGGGCGCCGAATCGGCGCGCTGGCACGAGCGGGCCCTGGTCGACGCGGGGGTGCGGCCGCGGCTGGTGGTGGACCCGGCGGAACCGACCGGAACGGTGGTGGCCCTGGTCGGCAAGGACGCGGAGCGGACCTTCCTGACCGACAGCGGGGCCTCGCTGCGGCTGTCCCCCGCCGACTGGGCGCCCGCGCTGCTGGACGGCGCCGCGCACCTGCACCTGTCGGGCTACCTCTTCTTCGCGGACAGCAGCCGGGAACTGGCCCTGGTCGCGCTGCGGGCGGCCCGGACCCGGGGCGTGCCGGTGAGCGTGGACCCCGCTTCGGCGGGGTTCCTGGCCGCGCTCGGTCCCGAGCGGTTCATGGCCGCCGTGGCGGGGATCGGCGCGCTCCTGCCGAACGAGGACGAGGCCCGGCTGCTGGCGGGGCTGCCGGAGCCGGCCGGGGTGGCGCGGGCGGCGCAGGAGCTGAGCCGGCGGGTACCGCTGGTGGTGGTGACCCGGGGCTCGGGCGGGGCGCTCGTCGCCGAGGCGGGCCGGATCACCGCGGAGGTCGCGGCGGAGCCCGCCGAGGCGGTGGACACCACCGGCGCCGGCGACGCCTTCACCGGCGGCTTCCTCGCGGCCCGCCTGGAGGGCGCCGCCCCGGCGGAAGCGGCCCGCGCGGGCTGCCGCGCGGCCGCCGAAGCCGTCACCCGCATCGGCGGCCGCCCCTGACCCCACCCGGGCCGCACCCGGGGTCGGGGACGGGGTGGGGTGTCGTCCGGGACGTAAAACGTGATTTGTTGGCGCGCGGTACAGATGCACCACCGCAGCCCCGGACAGGGCGCCATAAATCATGCAGTCCCGGACGACACCCCACCCCGGCCCCGGCCCCCACCCGGCCCCGCCGGATCCGCCCCGTCCCGCCGGCGCAAGGGGTCGCCGGTCCCGCCCGACCCCGCCCGGTCCCGCCCGGTCCCGCCGGGGCAAGGGGTCGCCGACCCCGCTCACCCCGTCCCCGCCCGGCCAGGGCAACCGCTCCACGCCGGATGCCGCACATCGTCCGCCCGCACCAGCACGTCGGCGGCCGAGGCCGGCTCCGTCTCGCGGGCGTACCGCGCGAACGCCGGCAGGGTCCACCGCTCCCCCTCCTCCGTACGCCGCGCCAACGCCCCCGCCGACAGGCTGATGTGCACGCTGAGGTCGAAGGGGAACCAGTGGCCCAGCAGGAGGGGCCCGTGCACGATCAGCACGCCTCCCGCGGGCAGTTCGGCGTAGGGGCTGCGGGTGGCGCGGTCGGTCACCGGGTCCCAGAGGTCCGGCAGCACCCGTCCGGTGCCGCCGGGGTCGGTCGGGCCGAAGACCTCGCGCCACAGCGCGCCGGTGTCGTACCAGCCGCCGAGGTACGCGTCCACGTCCTGCCGCCCGAACTCGAAGCGGAGCGAGGCCGGCCGCAGGAACCCCCCGGCCGCGACCACGAGCACCGAACGGCCGCGCGGCCGCAGCGCGTCGGCGAGCAGGCCCGCGAGCAGCCCGGTGTCGGCGGCGGGCGCGCCGTCGATGCCGACGCGCTGCCAGGACCCGGTCCCGATGTCGTCGGAGGTGCCCGCGCGGACGTCGTCGAGGTGGCCGGCGAGCCGCTCCGCCATCCGCTGCCAGGTGATCGCTTCGAGCTTCACGAACCCATTGTCAGTGGTGGGCCGTAGCTTTTTTCACGAGGGATCACCGGTGAGAAGGAACCGTTGGCCCGGCTCGTGGGGAGGGGTCTGTCATGGCTCGGGAGACGACGTACCTGGAGCTGTCCCAGGAGGACGGCGCGGCGCACAAGTTCTACGAGGTGACCGTCGACGGCACCGAGGTCTCGGTGCGTTACGGGCGCATCGGCGCGACCGGCCAGCTGCAGAGCTCCTCGTTCCCGACGCCGGACAAGGCCCGCGCCGCGGCCGCCAAGAAGATCGGCGAGAAGGTCCGCAAGGGGTACGCGCCGGCGGTACAAGGTGCCCGAGCGGCCCGCGCGGTGACCCGCCGCCAGGTCACCTCGGCGCCGTCGACGGCGCGCGCCGTTGCGCCGGTGCTGTGGCGCTTCCGCACCGGTTCCGCGGCCTTCGGCATCCACGTGGACGAGGACCGCTGCTGGGTCGGCAACCAGGCGGGCGACGTCTACACGGTGAGCCATGACGGCGAGGTGCTGGCCCGCTACTCGCTGCCCGACGGGGTGAAGTGCCTGGTCGCGGACGAGTTCTGGATATACGCGGGCTGCGACGACGGCACGGTGTACGACCTGTCCTCCAAGGTGCCGTTCGGGGCGTACGACATCGCGGCGGACGTGGACATCTTCTGGCTCGACATCCGCGAGGGCGTGCTGAACGTCGCGGACGCCAACGGCGGTCTGACGGTCATCGACCACGAGGACGAGTTCCAGTGGTCGCGCAAGTCCTCGGGCTCCAACGCCTGGATGGTCCGGGCCGACGACCGGGCCGTCTACCACGGGCACAGCCTGGGGGTGACGGCGTACGCCCCCGACGGCGGCGGCCAGCTGTGGCACACGAACACCAGCGGCTCGGTGCTGTTCGGCTGGCAGGAGCGGGACGCCGTGTACGCGGGGACCGGGCGCAACACCGTGCAGCGGCTGTCGAAGGCGACGGGCGCGGTGGAGGCCTCCTACCGGTGCGACGCGGCCGTGTACTCCTGCGCGACCTCCCCGGACGGGCGGCACGTGTTCGCCGGTGACCTCGCCTCGTCGGTGTACTGCTTCGACGCCGAGGGGAACAGGCTCTGGAAGCTGGGCACGGGCAGCGGTTCGGCCCTGTCCATGCAGTACCTGGACGGGCGGCTCTACCTGGTCACCACGGACGGGTCCCTGGTGTGCGTGGACGCGAGCGAGGCGGCGATCGCGGCGGCCCAGCAGGGTTCCGTCCCGGCGCCGGTGGACGTCAAGTCGGCGGCGGCCCTGCCGGTGTTCACCCCGGCGGCTTCGGCCGCGGCGGTGGCCACGGTCTCGGTGGCCGCGGTGCCGACGGGCACGGTGGTCGTCGAGTGCGTGCAGCAGGGCGGCCGGATGCGCGTGCAGGTGGTGTCCGAGGGCTTCGAGCCCTCGTGGAACGTCCAGTTCCCGCGCGGGATCCGGGAGGCCGGAGCCCGGTACGTGGTGGACGGGCTGCACCCGGCGTCCGGGGGCTTCTACCGGGTGCGCGGCGAGATACGCCGGCTGGTCTGAGGACCACGGCGGGGGCGCGCCCGCGGGGCCGTGCCGTGGCGGACGGGGGTCACCACGGCACGGGTTCCGCGGGCGTGCGCGCCGGGAGGACCCCACCAGGTCCCGGCCGATGTCACGAAGGGCCGATTGCCTTTCCGTACAAGGTGATTTGCGCACCGCCCGGCGGTATCACAACGGCATGAGTCTCGTCGTTTTCGAGTCACTGAAGCAGATCCACTGCGCCGAGTGCCGACGGGGCCCGCTGCGCCGTCTGGTGCGCGAGGCCGGCGTACCCCGCTGCCTGGACTGTGCCGATCTGGGGCACCTGGTGTACCTGCCGCGGGGCGATGCCGCGCTCACCCGCCGCGCCCGGGAGGCCAGTTCGCTCTCCGCCGTCGTCGTGCGCCGGCACCGGCGGCGGCGCCGTTACGAACGCCAGGGCCTGCTGGTCGAGGACGCGGCCCTGGCCCGCGCCGAGCGCGCCTGCCTCGCGGACGCCGAGGCCCGGGCACGCCGCCGGGAGCGCGACCGGGCGCGCCGCGCGGCCGAGGACGTCCGGTTCACGGCGGCGTTCGCCGCCGAGATCCTGCGGCTGTTCCCCGGATGCCCTCCGGAGCGCGCGCGGGCGATCGCCGCCCACGCCTCGGTGCGCGGCAGCGGCCGGGTCGGCCGCACCGCCGCGGGCCGGGCCCTGGACGAGCAGGCGGTGTCGGTGGCGGTACGGGCCGCCGTGCGGCACACCGACACCGAGTACGACGCGTTGCTGATGTCCGGTGTCCCCCGGTTCGCCGCCCGCGCCCGGCTGGCGCCCCTGATCGACGCGGTGCTGGACGGCTGGCGCACGGCCGCCTGAGGCCGGTTCACGGCAAGGTGACGGCCTGCTCCAGCAGTTGGTGCAAGACCCGCTTCTCCTGGTCGGTGAGCCCGGACAGCGGGGAGTCCACGACGAGGAGTTCGAGCAGGCGCGTCCGCAGCTCGGCGCCCTCGGCCGTGAGGACGAGGTGCTTGGCCCGGCGGTCGGTGGGGTGCGGATGGCGCTCGACCAGGCCCTGCTTCTCCAGCTTGTCGACGACGAAGGTGGTGTTGGAGGGCTCGCAGGTCATGCGTTCGGCGAGCTCCCGCATGGTCATCGGTCCGGTCATCTCGCGCAGCGCGGTCGCCTGGGCCGCGGTGAGGCCCAGGGTGGCGGCGCGCGCCCGCACGTGGTCGGTGATCCGCTGGGCCAGTCCGTTCACCAGACCGCACAGCTGTCGCTCGGCGATGGGCTGTGGGTCGGGTGACGTCGTCATGCCGCCACCCTATCAAACCCGTCAAGCTTGAATGTTTACAGCTTGAATGATTCGAGCTTGATGCTTATGGTGGGCGCCGTCGCCGCGGGACGGACCGCGGCGGACTGACGCATGCTCAAAGGAGATGGCCCGTGGCCGATGTGACGACGACTCAGGCGCACCAGGTGGCTCAGGTGACTCAGGACGCCCGCGACGGGCGACGGAGCCGGCCGGCGGGAGTCCGCTCGATACGGCTCGGCGACACGAAGGTGACGTACGTGCCGGACGGCGATGTGCGGCTCCGGCCGCTGCCGCTGCTCCAGGACACCACCGACGAGGTGTGGGCCGCGCACCCGGAGTACCTGGACGCAGACGGTCACCTCGTGGGGAGCATCGGCGGCCTGCTCGTGGAGCACGGCGACCGCGCGCTCCTGATCGACGCGGGCTTCGGCCCCCGGACGTACCAGGCCCCGGACGGCCCCCTCGCCGTGATCCACGGAGGCGCCCTCCCGCAGCACCTGGCCGAACTGGGCCGCCGTCCGCAGGACATCGAGGCGGTGGCCTTCACCCACCTGCACGTCGACCACCTCGGCTGGGCGTCCCTTCCCGCCCCCGGCGGCGACCGGCTCCTGTTCGCCCACGCCGACCTCCTGGTCTCCGGGCCCGAGTGGGACCGGCGCGACCTGCTGGAGTCCCAGGGCACGAGCGAGCAGGTCGCGGCCATGGCCCCGCAGGTCCGCACGGTCTCGGACGGGCAGGAGGTCTTCCCCGGCGTCCACGTCCGGATCACCCCGGGCCACACCGTCGGGCACGCCGAGTACGTCATCACCGGGGGCGGGCGCCGCCTGATCGCCTTCGGCGACGCGGTGCACTCGCCGATCCAGATCGACCACCCGGAGTGGTCCTCGGCCTTCGACCACGACCCCGCCCTGACCGCCGGTCACCGCCGGCGTCTCGTCGCCGAGCTGGCGCAGCCCGACACGATCGGCTTCGGCGTCCACTTCGCCGACGTGGTGTTCGGACACGTCCGCCAGGACGGGGACGGCCCGGCCTGGCAGCCCGTGGACGCCTGACCCCCATCGGGTCTACGGAACCGGCCTAGTTCACACGGAACCGGCGGTAGAGCACGACCCCGCCGAGCAGCAGGACACCGCTGCCGGGCAGCAGGTAGCCGAGGCCCTCGGAGCCCGTGTGGGCCAGGGCCGAGCTGTGGTGCGGGGGTACGGCCGGGGCGGGCGCGACCGGCGGGGCGGGCGGGGTGACGGGCCGCACGGCGACGGGCGGCTGGACCGGCTTGCCGCCGGTCGGGGGCTGCTGGCCGTTGACGGAGGTGTTCCCCTGGGAGGCGTTGCCGACCCCGACCACGCTCACCGAGTTGCCGCTGATGTTGAGCGGCAGGTCGACGGGGAGCTGGAGGCCGTTGCCGGAGAGCAGTCCCGGGGAATCCTTTCCGCGCCCGTCGGCGACCGCGCCCCCGGCGTTGCCGGACGTCGAGGACGCCGCCGACCCCCGCGTGGACGAGCCGGGCCCGGCGGGCCGCGGCCGCGGGTTCGCCTCGCCCGCGGATCCGTTGGCACAGCGGTTGCCGCTCGCGGAATTGAGCACCCCGACGACGCTCACGGTGTTCCCGCACACGTTCACGGGGACGTACACGGGCAACTGCACGAGGTTCCCCGAGAGGAGGCCCGGCGAGCGCTCGGCACGCCCGCCCGCGTCCGCGTCGGCGTGGGCGAGGGCGCCCACCCCCGCGACCGCCAGTCCACCGCCCGCGACCATCGCCGCGATCAAGCCATTCCGACGACTGTGACGCATCAGATTTCCTGCTTTCCGAAGGGGTTCGGGGCATCTCGCCCACACCGGAAACAACGCCGTGAACCCATTCGGGTTATAGAGCCGGTAGGCATTTCACTCCATCGTGTACTGGGTAGTGCCTACTTCATGACGGAACGACCGCTGCTGCTCCTGGACGTGGACGGCCCCCTCAACCCCTTCCGCGACCCCTTCGCCACCCTGCGCGGATACGCGAGCCACCGCATGCGCCCCGACGTCTGGCTCTCCTACCGCGACCCGGAGTCCCGCCGCGCCCGGCGCGGCCTGCGGGTCAGGCTCCACCCCACCCACGGGGCCCGGCTGCTGGCCCTGCCCTTCGACCTCGCCTGGGCCACGGCCTGGACGCACCAGGCCAACACCCTGATCGCCCCGCGCATAGGCCTTCCCGACGATCTTCCGGTCATCGAGTGGCCGGAGCTCTTCGCCCGCGACCCCGACGGGCTCTTCTGGAAGACCCGGCCCCTCCTGGACTGGGCGGCCGGCCGCCCCTTCGCCTGGGTCGACGACATGATCACCGCGGACGACCGGGCGTGGGTGGCCGCCCACCATCCGTCCCCGGCCCTGCTGCTGCGCGTCCACCCCCGCCACGGCCTGCGCGAGCGCGACTTCACGGCCCTGTCGACGTGGGCCGCGGCCGTCACCGGGGCAGGGCGGTGAGGGGATCCGTGGAGGCGGGGGCGGGGGCGGGCCACCAGTCGTCGCCGCCGGGGCGGGATTCGTAGCCGTACCAGAGGCCCTCGCGGCTCAGGCGGAGCTGGTGGGTGCCGCAGGTGAGCCGGTTGCGGTCGGGCCGGAAGGAGCCCTGCCCGGCGGCGAGGAGGGCGGGCCGGGCCCGGTCGAAAGGACCGGCCGGGGGGTCCCAGGGCTCGTCGAGGACGGTCAGGGCCGACAGGCCGCCCTGGCGCCAGGCCGCGGCGGCGCGGGCCAGATCGGTGCTGGTGCGGCCCGTGGCCCGGGCCAGGTCCCGGTACAGGGTGCGGGCGGCGCCGGTGAGGCCGGCCGTGGGATGCGCGGAGGCCAGCCGGACGGCGTCCTGCCACGGCGTGAGCCCGCCGGTCGGGTCGGCTCCGGTGCCGAGCAGGACGAGGGCACGGGCGGCGGCGTCGGTGGCGAGCTGGTCCAGGGCCAGCGGGTCCGGGGCGGCCGGATCCGCCGGGTAGGCGGGCGGCAGGCCGACGGCGGCGGGCGCGGCGAGCGGGGCGGGCAGCGGGGGCAGGACGGTACGGGCCACCGCCGCGCGGGCGGGGACTCCGGGGAAGTCCGGTGCGGCGTCGGGCTGCTCGCGGGCGGCGTGGGCCGCGTTGCGCCGGGCCAGCTCCTCCAGGAGCTCGCGCTCCCCCCGGCCGCGCAGGAGCAGCAGGACGAAGGGGTCCGCGTCCAGCAGCCGGGCCGCCCGGTAGCAGAGGGCCGCGGCGTGCTTGCAGGGCGGCCGCCCCACGTCCGGGCAGGAGCAGCGCACGACGAGCTCGCCCGCGCCGGGCAGGACCGTTCCCGCGAGGGACTGCGGGACCTCGCGCTCCAGCAGGGCCCCCAGGGCCGCGGGGTCCGCCGCCACCTCCTCCAGGACCTCGGCCCACTCGGTGTCGGTGAAGGCCGCCAGCGACAGCTCGGTCCGGTACGGGCGGGCCCGGCTGCCCCGTACGTACGCCACGATCCGCCCCGGGGTGACCGTGACCGCGTCGACGTGGCCCTCGGCGGCGTACGCACGGCCCCGTGCGAGCCGGGCCCCGTCGTGCGCGCGCTCCTCCAGCGCGGCCACCCAGGAGCGGCCCCACCAGGTGACCGCCTCCAGACCCGCGGGCACCGTCTCGAAGGTGCGGCGGCGGTCGTCGCGCGCGGTGATCACGCCGGCCTCCGCAGGGAGACGAGATCGGCCAGCTCCCGGTCGGTCAGCTCGGTCAGCGCCGACTCGCCGGAGCCCAGCACGGCGTCGGCCAGGGCGCGCTTGGCCTCCAGCATCTCGGCGATCCGGTCCTCGACGGTGCCCTCGGCGATGATCCGGTGGACCTGGACGGGCTGGGTCTGGCCGATGCGGTAGGCGCGGTCGGTGGCCTGTTCCTCCACGGCGGGGTTCCACCAGCGGTCGTAGTGGACGACGTGTCCGGCGCGGGTGAGGTTGAGACCGGTGCCGGCGGCCTTGAGGGAGAGCAGGAAGACGGGGACCTCACCGGACTGGAAGAGGTCGACCAGCTCCTCGCGACGCGGGACGGGGGTGCCGCCGTGCAGGAGCCTGCAGGGGATGCCGCGCTCGCCGAGGTGCTTCTCCAGGATCCGGGCCATGGTCACGTACTGGGTGAAGACCAGGACCGAGCCGTCCTCGGCCAGGATCGTGTCCAGCAGCTCGTCGAGCAGGGCGAGCTTCCCCGAGCGGTGCGGGATCCGGGGCGGATCCTCCTTCAGGTACTGGGCGGGGTGGTTGCAGATCTGCTTGAGCGAGGCCAGCAGCTTCATGATCATGCCGCGCCGTTCCATGCCCTCGCTCGACTCGATCACCGCCATCGCCTCCTCCACCGCCGCCTGGTAGAGCGAGGCCTGCTCCCGGGTCAGGGACACCGGATGGTCCGTCTCGGTCTTGGGCGGCAGTTCGGGGGCGATGCCCGGATCGGACTTCTTGCGGCGCAGCAGGAACGGCCGCACCAGCGCAGCCAGCCGGGCGACGGCCGCCTCGTTGCCCCCGTCCTCCTCCTGCTGGTGCTCCACCGGGCGGGCGTGGCGGGCGCGGAAGGTGGTGAGCGGACCCAGCAGGCCCGGGGTGGTCCAGTCCAGCAGGGCCCACAGCTCCGAGAGGTTGTTCTCGACCGGGGTGCCCGTCAGGGCCACGCGGGCCGGCGCCGGGATGGTCCGCAGCGCCTTCGCGGTCGCCGAGTGCGGGTTCTTGACGTGCTGGGCCTCGTCGGCGACGACCATGCCCCAGCTCTGCCCGGCCAACTGGGCGGCCGCGGAGCGCATGGTGGCGTAGGTGGTGAGCACGAAACCGCCGGCCGGCCCGTCCAGGCTGCGGCCCGCACCGTGGAAACGGCGCACCGGCGTCCCCGGCGCGAACTTCTCGATCTCCCGCTGCCAGTTGCCCAGCAGGGACGCCGGGCAGACCACCAGGGTCGGCTCGGGCCGGGCCCGGTGCAGGTGCAGGGCGATCAGCGTGACCGTCTTGCCCAGACCCATGTCATCGGCGAGACAGCCGCCCAGCCCGAGCGAGGTCATCAGGTCCAGCCAGGCCAGACCCCGCAGCTGGTAGTCCCGCAACGTCGCCCGCAACCCCTCGGGCGGGGCAACGGGCGCGAGCTCCCCGGTCAGCCGCTCGCGCAGCGCGGCGAGCGCCCCGACCGGGACGGCCGGCACGCTCTCCCCGTCGACCTCGGCGGACCCGCTCAGCACGGCGGCCAGCGCCTCCACCGGGTCCAGCAGCCCCAGCTCCCGCTTGCGCGCCTTGCGCACCAGCTCCGGATCGACCCGGACCCACCGGTCGCGCAGCCGGACCACGGGCCGGTGCGCCTGCGCGAGGGCGTCCATCTCGCCCGGGGTGAGCCGGTCCCCGCCCAGGGCCAGCTCCCAGGAGAAGGCGAACAGCCCCGCCGCGTCGAAGAAGGCGGTGCCGTCGGTGGCGGAACCGGGCGCGGTGGACCGTACGACGGCGGTCGCCGAGAGCGTACGGGCCAGCTCGCGCGGCCAGTGGACCGTCACTCCGGCCGCCGCGAGGCGGGGCGCGGCGGCGCCCAGCAGGTCTTCGAGCTCCGGGTCGGACAGGGCCAGGGCGTCGGGCACGGGCTGGTCGAGCAGGCGCAGCAGCGGGGGCCAGACCCGGGCGGCCCGGCGCAGCGCGAGCACGGCGTCGATCCGGGCGCGGGGGCCGAATCCGGCGGCGGCCGCCCCGGCCCACAGCTGCCCGGCATCGGTCACCAGGGTCGGGTCGGCGAGGCTGTGCACCTGGACGACGGCGGCTCCGGCGCGGCGCACGTCCTGCGGCTCGGCCTCGTCGAACAGGCGGAAGGAGGACAGGTCGAGCCGCAGCGAGATGCCCACCCCCGCATCGGCGCCGGCCGCGACCTGCGTGGCCCACTCCCGTATCCCCGGCACCCGCTGCGGCTCCCGCGCGGCGAACGGCCGCCCGGCGGCGAACGGCGCGGCCGGGGTACGGGGCAGGGTGTCGGCCACGGCGTCGAGGAACGCCCGGAGCAGGGCCTCCGGTTCGGGCAGCGTCAGCGGGCGGCGGCCGGCGAGCGGGGTGGCGTACGCCTCGTGGGGGAGGGCGGCCGCGAGGGCGCGCAGGTACGCGACGTCCTCGGCGTCGAGCGGCCCGGCCCGCCAGGCGTCGACCCCGTCGGGGGTGAGCCCCGGCAGCAGGCGGCCGCGGGCGGTGAGGGACAGCGCGAGCCGGGCGGCGGTGCCCCAGGCACGGGTGGCGGGATGCGCGGCGGGGCTGTGGGGCGCCCCGACGAGCACGGGCAGGGCCTCGGCCACGGACAGGGTCACGGCGGGCACGGTACGGGTACGCACCCCCGCGCCGTGCGGCCGGACCACCTGGAGCGGGCCGGGGGCACCGGTCTCGGGCAGCGGATCCCCGTCGGGGCACCAGAAGGCCACCCGGCCCTCACGGGGGACGGCGGCGGGAAGGAACACGGCGGCCCTGCGGAGCAGGGGCGACGGGGGCGCGGGCGGCGGCCCCTGCCGGTACTGCTGCGGCATGGTCTGCGGCGTGCTCACGGCGCCCCCTCCCGGGTGTCCGGCCCCGCCCGGTCATGGCGGATCCACTGCCGCCGAGTCTAGGCGTGCCCTCTGACAACCGCCGCTGACCTGCGCGGACACCCTCACGCGACGGGCGGCCCGGGCCGTGAACGGACTCGATCCCCGACGCCCGCCCCCTGGCCCCGGCCCCCCTGCTCCCCGCCGGTGGGACCATGGACATGAGGCGATGCCCATGCGTACCGGAAACGAGCCGGTGACCGCCCGCAGCCCGCTGCGCCTGCGGCTCTGGCTGAGTCTGTGGGGGCTGCTGTGGGGAGCCGCCGGAACGGCCGTGTTCTCGATGGCCGGCCTTCCCGGCTGGGCGGCGGCATGCGCGGTCCTCGTGCTGGTCGCGGCGGTGGACATGGCGGTCGTGGCCCGGCACATCCACCAGGGGCCGCACTACCAGCCAGGGCCGGACGTGCCTCCGTACGAGCCTCCCCGCCGCCGCCCCTGAGTCACTTCTCGAAACGGGCCGCGGCCAGGTACTCGGGCTGCGGGTCGAGGGCGGCGGCGAGCCGGAAGTGGCGCCGCGCCTGCTCGTGCCGCCCGGACCGCTCGTGGGTCCGGGCGAGCGCGAAGTGGGCGAAGGCGTTGTCCGGCTCGCGCTCCAGCACCAGCTCGAACTCCCGCTCCGCCGACCGCAGCTGCGCCGAAGCGAAGAAGGCCCGGGCGCGCAGCAGCCGGGCCGCGGTGTTCTCGGGGTGGGCGGCTATCACGGAGTCGAGGAGCCGGAGCGCGCCGCGCGGGTCGCGGGCGGCGAGCAGCCGCTCGGCGGCCCGGTAGTCGATGACGTGGGTCTCGGGGCTGGTCTCCCGCGGGCCCGAGCCCGAGCCCGGGGCGGGCGGCTGCTGGGGCGGCGGGGGCGGGGTATCGGACATGATGTCTTTCCTTCCCTCCGGGGGCGCGTTCAACGCCCCCCGCCGCCGCGTCCGTTCCACGCCGCCGGCCGACCGGGCGGGCTCAGTCCCCGGCCGGGGCCTGCGGGGCCACCGAATCCGCCGCCCGCGCCACGAGTTCCTTCCACACCGCGCGCACCTGCGGCTCCAGCGCCTCCAGCGGCCCGTCGTTGTCGATGACCACCGTGGCCACCGCCAGCCGCTGTTCCCGCGTGGCCTGCGCCGCCATCCTGGCCCGCGCCTCCTCCTCGGTCATGCCGCGCAACGCGGTGAGCCGGGCCAGCTGGGTCGCGGGGGAGGCGTCCACGACCACGACGAGGTCGTACAGGGGCGCGAGGCCGTTCTCCGCGAGCAGCGGTACGTCGTGCACCACGATCGCGTCGGGCCCCGCGGCCCGTTCCAGCTCGGCGGACCGGGCCCCGACCAGCGGGTGGACGATCGCGTTCAGCGTCCGGAGCCGCTCCTGGTCGGCGAAGACGACGGCGCCCAGCGCGGGCCGGTCGAGCGCCCCGTCGGCGGTCAGCACCCCGTCCCCGAAGGCCCGCACCACGGCCGCGAGCCCGGGGGTGCCGGGCTCCACGACCTCCCGTGCGATCCGGTCGGCGTCCACGACGACCGCCCCGTACCCCGCCAGCAGTCGCGAGACCTCGCTCTTGCCGGCACCGATTCCGCCTGTCAGGCCCACTTTCAACATGCTGTGAACCCTAGGCCCCACCGGCCGGCGAAAACCAGGCCCCCGCAGGCCACCCGGCCCGCCCGCAGGCCTGCCGGCGCCGTACCAGCCCCCGCGGTACCGGCCCGCCTACGCCTCGCCCTCGCGCTCGGCGAGGAAGCGCTCGAACTCGCGGCCGATCTCGTCCGCCGACGGGATCTCGGCGGGCTCGGCGATCATGTTCCCCCGGGTTTCGGCCCCGGCCGCGGCGTCGTACTGGTGCTCCAGGCCCTGGACCAGGCTGACGAGCTCCTCGTCGCCCTCGCGGATCTGCCGGTCGATCTCGGTCTGCGTGCGGTGCGCCTCGGTGCGCAGGGCGTGCGCGACGGCCGGCAGGACCAGCCCGGTCGCGGCGGTGATCGCCTCCAGCGCGGTGAGCGCGGCGTCCGGGTACGCGGAGCGGGCGACGTAGTGCGGTACGTGCGCGGCGACGCCCAGCACGTCGTGTCCCCACTGGCCGAGGCGGAACTCCACCAGCGACTCGGCGCTGCCGGGCACCTGCGCCTCGTCGAAGGGGCTGCGGTGGCCGGGCATCAGGTCGGTCCGGTTGCCGTGCGGGGTGATGCCGACGGGACGGGTGTGCGGGACGCCCATGGGGATGCCGTGGAAGTTGACCGAGAGCCGGACTCCGAGCCGCTCGACGATCTGGCGGACGGCGACGGCGAAGCGCTCCCACTCCACGTCCGGCTCGGGGCCGGAGAGCAGCAGGAAGGGCGCTCCGGTGGCGTCCTGGACGAGGCGGACCTCCAGCCGGGGTTCCTCGAATTCCGTCCAGTGGTCGCGCTTGAAGGTCAGCAGCGGGCGCCGGGCCCGGTAGTCCACCAGCCGGTCCGCGTCGAAACGGGCCACCACCTGGTGCGGCAGGGTCTCCAGGAGCCGCTCGACGATCTGCTCGCCGGCCTCGCCCGCGTCGATGTACCCCTCGAAGTGGTAGAGCATGACCAGCCCGGCCGAGTCCTGGGCGAGCGCCAGGTCGGCCACCGCCAGGCCCTTGGCGTCCCATTCGTACAGACCCTGTGGATCAAGCACCCTCACCACTCCTCCCTCGCGCCGTGTTCTCCGGTGCCAACGTGCAAGGAGGCCCGGCCATTCCCCAGTTGGCGGCATTCACAGGAAGAACGACGCGACGAGGCCCGCCCCCCGGAGGGGACGGGCCTCGTCTTTCAGCTCAGCTCACGCCGTGGCGCGATGCCGGTGCTGCGCTGCGATCAGCTCTGGCCGCCGGCCAGCTTCTCGCGGAGCGCGGCCAGGGCCTCGTCCGACGCCAGGGCGCCGGAGGTCTCGTCCGCACCCTCGGAGGAGTACGAACCACCGGAGAGGCTGGCGCCGCCACCGGCGTTGCCACCGGCGGCCGGGGCGGCAGCGCCCTCGGCGGCAGCGGCCTCGTCGGCCTCGCGGCTCTTGATGACCTGCGCCTGGTGCTGCTCGAAGCGGACCTGCGCCTCGGCGTACTGGCGCTCCCACGTCTCGCGCTGGGTGTCGAAGCCCTCGAGCCAGTCGTTGGTCTCGGGGTCGAAGCCCTCGGGGTAGATGTAGTTGCCCTGGTCGTCGTAGGACGCGGCCATGCCGTACAGGGTCGGGTCGAACTCGACCGACGCCGGGTCGGCACCGAAGGACTCGTTGGCCTGCTTCAGCGACAGCGAGATCCGGCGACGCTCGAGGTCGATGTCGATGACCTTGACGAAGATCTCGTCGTTGACCTGGACGACCTGCTCCGGGATCTCCACGTGGCGCTCGGCCAGCTCGGAGATGTGGACCAGACCCTCGATGCCCTCGTCCACGCGGACGAACGCACCGAACGGAACCAGCTTGGTGACCTTACCCGGGACGACCTGACCGATCTGGTGGGTCCGGGCGAACTGCTGCCACGGGTCTTCCTGCGTCGCCTTCAGCGACAGGGAGACGCGCTCGCGGTCCATGTCCACGTCGAGGACCTCGACGGTGACTTCCTGGCCGACCTCGACAACCTCGGACGGGTGGTCGATGTGCTTCCAGGACAGCTCGGAGACGTGCACGAGACCGTCGACGCCGCCCAGGTCCACGAAGGCACCGAAGTTGACGATCGAGGAAACGACGCCGGAGCGGACCTGACCCTTCTGCAGGGTGGTGAGGAACGTCTGGCGAACCTCGGACTGGGTCTGCTCGAGCCAGGCGCGGCGGGACAGGACCACGTTGTTGCGGTTCTTGTCCAGCTCGATGATCTTCGCCTCGAGCTCCTTGCCCACGTAGGGCTGGAGGTCGCGGACGCGACGCATCTCGACGAGAGAGGCCGGCAGGAAGCCACGGAGGCCGATGTCGAGGATGAGACCACCCTTGACGACCTCGATGACGGTACCGGTGACGATGCCGTCTTCTTCCTTGATCTTCTCGATCGTGCCCCAGGCACGCTCGTACTGAGCGCGCTTCTTGGACAGGATCAGGCGGCCTTCCTTGTCCTCCTTCTGGAGAACCAGGGCCTCGATCTCGTCGCCGACCTTGACGACCTCGTTCGGGTCGACGTCGTGCTTGATCGAGAGCTCGCGGCTCGGGATCACGCCTTCGGTCTTGTAACCGATGTCGAGCAGGACCTCGTCCCGGTCGACCTTCACGATGACGCCGTCGACGATGTCGCCGTCGTTGAAGTACTTGATCGTCTCGTCGATCGCGGCCAGGAAGGCTTCCGCGTTACCGATGTCGTTGACCGCTACCTGCGGAGGGGTGGTGGCGGTGGTCTCGGTGCTGCTCGTCATGTGGGAAAGGGCTCCGGTTACGGACAGAAAGTCGTAGGTACTGCTACGCCGGGAGCCCTTATCGGCATCTGCCGAAGAAGCCGGACAGCCAAAGAAGCCCGGATTCCCCACAGGGGGAAGGGCCTCGAAAACCGAGGGGACATCAACAGATGCAAGCGCAGCCTGCTAGGTCTGAGGAGCACAGGCTCGCAGCGCAACTTGTAGCATACGGGGGCAGCCGGACAGGGTCAATGCGCGAAGGCGCACACCCCGGGCAGATCACCGCACAACCGGCACAATTCGTGGGCGGGGACGCCCCGATGAGCGATCCGGAACCCATCCGCAGACTACGACGACGGGCCCCATGAACCAAGAGGACTACGCCCCCGAAGACGCGTACGGCGCCGAAAGCACCGACGGGGACGACGCCGAGGCCACCCGGCGTGACGCCGGGGAAGCGGAGAGCAGCCGGGCGAGCCGCGGCTGGTGGGACCGCAACGCCGACGACTACCAGAGCGAACACGGCGCCTTCCTCGGCGACGACCGCTTCGTCTGGGGCCCGGAGGGCCTCGACGAGGAGCAGGCCGCCCTGCTGGGCCCCGCCGCCTCCCTCAAGGACAAGGACGTCCTGGAGATCGGCGCCGGAGCCGCCCAGTGCTCGCGCTGGCTCGCCGCCCGCGGCGCCCGCCCCGTGGCCCTGGACCTCTCCCACCGCCAGCTCCAGCACGCCCTGCGCATCGGCGGGGACGTCCCGCTCGTCGAGGCCGACGCCGGCCGGCTGCCCTTCCGCGACGGATCCTTCGACCTGGCCTGCTCGGCCTACGGAGCCGTCCCCTTCGTCGCCGACCCGGTGAACGTGATGCGCGAGGTCCACCGCGTGCTGCGCCCCGGCGGCCGCTGGGTCTTCTCCGTCACCCACCCCCTGCGCTGGGCCTTCCCCGACGAGCCGGGCCCGGAGGGCCTCTCCGTCGCCGCCTCCTACTTCGACCGGACCCCGTACGTCGAACAGGACGAGCAGGGGCACGCCGTCTACGTCGAGCACCACCGCACCCTCGGCGACCGGGTCCGGGACGTGGTCGCGGGCGGGTTCCGCCTGCTGGACCTGGTGGAGCCCGAATGGCCCGCGTGGAACACCCAGGAGTGGGGCGGCTGGTCCCCGCTGCGCGGCAACCTGATCCCGGGAACCGCGATCTTCGTCTGCGAGCGCGACTGACATGATCCGCAGCTCCGCCCTCGACGCCCTGCCCGTACGGGAGGCCCTGCCCGCGCTCCTCTCCGCCCTGGAGGACCGGGGCGCGGCGGTGCTGTGCGCCCCGCCCGGCACCGGCAAGACCACGCTGGTGCCGCTGGTGCTCGCGGGGCTGGTGGGGCTGGTGGGGGGCGGCCCGGAGCGCCGGGTGCTGGTGGCCGAGCCCCGGCGGATCGCCGCCCGGGCCGCCGCGCGGCGGATGGCGTGGCTGCTGGGCGAGCAGCCGGGCGCCTCGGTGGGCTTCACCGTGCGCGGGGAGCGGGTCGTGGGGCCCTCGACCCGCGTGGAGGTGGTCACCACCGGTGTCCTGCTCCAGCGGCTCCAGCGGGACCAGGAGCTGCCCGGCGTGGACGTGGTGGTCCTGGACGAGTGCCACGAGCGGCACCTGGACGCCGACACCGCCGCCGCCTTCCTCCTCGACGTACGCGAGACCCTGCGCCCGGAGCTGCGGCTGGTGGCGGCCTCGGCGACCACCGACGCGGCGGGCTGGGCCCGGCTGCTCGGCGGCGCGGACGGGGCCCCGGCGCCGGTGGTCGAGGCCGCGGGCGTCTCGTACCCGGTGGAGACGGTGTGGGCGCCGCCGGCCCGGCCGGTGCGGCCCCCGCACGGGATGCGGGTGGACCCGGCGCAGCTGGCGCACGTGGCGTCGGTGGTCCGGCGGGCCCTGGCGGAACGTTCCGGCGACGTGCTGTGCTTCCTGCCCGGCGTGGGCGAGCTGGCCAGGGTCGCCGGGCAGCTGGGCGCGGTGGACGCGGAGGTGCTCCAGGTGCACGGCCGGGCGCCCGCTGCCGTCCAGGACGCGGCGCTGACCCCGGCGGCGCACCGCCGGGTGATCCTGGCGACCGCCGTCGCGGAGTCGAGCCTGACCGTGCCCGGCGTACGGGTGGTCGTGGACTCCGGTCTCGCCCGCGAACCCCGCGTGGACCACGCGCGGGGCCTGGGCTCGCTGGCCACCGTACGGGCGTCGCGCGCGGCGGGCCGGCAGCGGGCCGGGCGGGCCGGGCGGGAGGCGCCGGGAACGGTGTACCGCTGCTGGGCCGAGGCGGAGGACGCACGGCTGCCCTCCTTCCCCTCCCCCGAGATCCGCACCGCGGACCTGGCGGCGTTCGCGCTCCAGGCCGCCTGCTGGGGCGACCCGGACGCCTCCGGGCTGGCCCTGCTGGACCCGCCGCCGACCGGGGCCATGGCCGCGGCGCGGGAGGTCCTGTCGGTCGTCGGCGCGGTCGACCCCGCGGGCCGGCCGGCCCCGCGCGGGCTGCGGATGGCCCGGCTGGGGCTGCATCCAAGGCTGGCGCGGGCGCTGCTGGACGGTACGCGGGCACTGGGGGCGCGGCGGGCCGCGGAGCTGGTGGCGCTGCTGAGCGAGGAACCGCCCCGGGAGTACGGGGACGACCTCGCCGCCGCCTGGCGGTCGGCCCGCCGGGGCGCCGACGGCTACGCGGGGCGCTGGCGCGCGGAGGTCCGCCGGCTGGAGCGCGCGGTGTCCCCGGCAGACACGGCCGACGCCGGGGCCCGGGGAGGCGGGGCCGACGCGCGGGACCCCTCCCCCACCCCGCCCCTTCCCGAAACCGGGGCCGGCGACCCCGGCCGCCGCTCCCGGGGCTCCGCTCCGGACCCTTCGGGGACTGCGCGCCCGGCGGGCGGCAGCGGCCGGAATCCAGCCCTTGCGGCGTTCGAGGAGCGGGGTCCGGGGCGGAGCCCCGGCGGCGGGGCCGCCCCCGATGACTCCGCCGCCGGGCTCGTGGCCGCGCTGGCGTTCCCCGAGCGGGTGGCGAGGGCCAAGGGGGGCGGCGGGTTCCTCATGGCCTCCGGGACCGGTGCCGAGACCGGTGAGGGGTCGGGGCTGCGCAGCGCGCCCTGGCTGGCCGTCGCCGTCGCCGACCGGGCCCCGCACTCCGCTTCCGCCCGCGTGCGCCTGGCCGCCGTCGTCGACGAGGACACCGCCCTGGCCGCCGCGGCCCACCTGCGGACCGGGGGCGAGGAGGTGCACTGGGAGGACGGGGACCTCGTGGCCCGCCGCGTCACCCGGCTCGGTGCGATCGAGCTGGCCTCGCGCCCGCTGCGCGACCCCGACCCGGCGGCGGTCCGGGCCGCCCTGCTGGACGGGCTGCGTGCCGAGGGTCTCGGGCTGCTGCGCTGGTCCGCGGACGCGCAGGGGCTGCGGGCCCGCCTCGGGTTCCTGCACCGCACCCTGGGCGGCGCCTGGCCCGACGTCGCGGACGACGCGGCACTGCTGGAGCGGGCCGACGACTGGCTGGAGCCGGAGCTTTCGCGGGCCCGGCGCCGGGCCGACCTGGCCCGGATCGACGCGGGCCAGGCCCTGAACCGGCTGCTGCCGTGGGCGACCGGTGAGGCCGCCCGGCTCGACGAGCTGGCCCCGGAGCGGATCGAGGTGCCCAGCGGTTCCCGGATCCGCGTGGACTACGCGGCCGAGCAGCCCGTCCTGGCGGTCAAGCTCCAGGAGCTGTTCGGGCTGGCCGAGACCCCGCGCGTGGCCGGGGTACCGGTCCTGGTCCACCTGTTGTCGCCGGCCGGGCGGCCGGCCGCCGTCACGGCCGACCTGGCCTCCTTCTGGCAGGGCGGCTACCGGGCGGTCCGCGCCGAGCTGCGCGGCCGCTACCCCAAGCACCCGTGGCCCGAGGACCCGGCGACCGCGGAGCCGACCCGGCACACCAACGCCCGGCTCAGGCGCTGACCCCGTCCTCCCTCCGGCGGCCGCGGGCCTCCAGCCAGAGGGCGGCCGCGAGCAGCGCCAGGCCGGCCGCCGCGAGGCCGGCCGGGGCGTAGGTGTGGAGCGCGAGGACCTTCGTACGGTTCGAGGCGACCAGGTCGAAGGTGTACTTCGCGTAGTCGGGCCGGATCGTGACGTGCCCGGCGAAGGCGGTGAGCCTGCCGTCGGGGGCGCTCGCCGCGATGCCGCCGCGCATCTCCTGCTGGATGTCCTGCTCGGCGTTGACGGGGGCGCCGGTGACGGGGTCGACCCAGAAGCGGGCCTTGACCGTGTACCAGAGGGTGGTGCCGGTGGTCTGCTCGATCGTCGCCGGGTCGATGCCCTCGATGGGCATCTTCTTCGGCATGGGCACCTTGGTCCAGGGGACGCTCTGCTCGAAGTAGTAGACCTCCATGCCCCGGTAGGTGCGCGGTCCGACGTAGTGGATCGGGGAGGAGGTGCGGGTCTGCGCGTCGAAGTAGAGGTAGTCGCGGGGTTCGGTGAAGAACGGCCACTTGAACTCGATGCCCTCGCGCTTGACCGGGTCCCCGTCGACCATCTCGCCGGTGGCGTGCACCGGGTCCTGGGTGTGGGCGTCGAAGAGGTAGCGCTCGGGGATCCGGGAGACCATCTTGCCGTCCGGCCCGATGATGTAGGTCAGGGTGTCCCAGACGACGACGTCCTTGCCGGCGTCGGCCTCGACCTCGCGGGACGCCTCGACGTTGCCCTTGAGGGTCTGGACGATGGTGACCTTGTCGACCTTCTTCGGCTGCATGCCGCCCGAGTAGTCGAGGAGGGTCGCGTCCTTGGCCTCCAGGACCATCTCCTGGTACTGGCCCGGCGGGATCTTGGCGAGCCTGGGGTACGCGTACCAGCGCAGCAGCGGTGCGAGGGCTGCGCAGAACACGGCGAGGGCAAGCAGGACGAGACTCGCTCTGCGTCGCACGGCCGGCCTCCTCTACTTTCCGGGCGCGGCGGGCGCGGTGGTGAGCAGGGGCTTGGGGGAGGTCTTGCCCTCCGGTGCCCCGAACGCCGTGACGGCGAGGACGAGGGCCAGCGCGGCGGCCAGCCCGATGGCGGCGGCGACGAGTGCGCGCATGCCGGGGCCTCCGATATCTGATGGGGCGTCAGGGAGGCGTACCGTAGCAACGCGGGGGCGAGATGAGAACCGCCGGGGACCTGCGCGGACGGGCGGACCGTGCGCGCGGGTCCCCGGCGGCGCCGGGGCGGGGGGTGTTACGGGGTCCGCGTGGGGGCGGGGGCGGGACTCGCCGCGGGCGGGGCGGACGCGGTGGGCTTGGCGCTGGGGGAGGCGGCGGGGGTGGGGGTCCGCGTCGGGGTGGCCGAGGGGGTGGGGGTCGGTGTGGGCGTCGGCGTGGGGGTGGGGGTCGGCTTCGGCGTGGGGGTGGGGGTGGGGGTCGGCGTAGGCGTGGGAGTCGGCGTGGGGGTCGGCGTAGGCGTGGGAGTCGGCGTCGGCTTCGGCGTCGGGTCCGGCTTCGGCGTGGGAGTCGGCGTCGGCTTCGGCGTCGGGTCCGGCTTCGGCGTGGGGGTCGGGGTCGGCGTGGGAGTCGGCTTCGGGGTCGGGACGGTCGGCTGCCCCGCACCGGCACCCGTACCCGTACCCGCTCCCGAACCGCCGCCGGTGCCCGCGCCGGTACCGCCCGCGTCGGGCACCTCGTGCGTGCCCTGGAGGTAGTACGCGTACCAGGACCGCACCGTCCTCAGGTACTCCGCGGACTGGTTGTAGGAGAGCACCGCCCGGTCCAGGCCCGCCCCGGTCCGCAGGTCGCGGTTGCCCGCGCACAGGTAGCGGCCGGCCGCCAGGGCCGCGTCGTGGACGTTGTTCGGGTCGCGCCGGCCGTCGCCGTTCGCGTCCGCCCCCCAGGCCGCCCAGGTGGAGGGGATGAACTGCATCGGCCCGACGGCCCGGTCGTGGCGGGCGTCGCCGTCGTAGGCCCCGCCGTCCGTGTCGGAGATGTTCGCGAAGCCGTTGCCGTCGAGCACGGGCCCCAGGATGGGCCGCAGCGTGGTTCCGGCGGCGTCGACCTGCCCGCCGCGCGCCTGGCCCGACTCGACCTTGCCGATGGCGGCGAGCAGTTGCCAGCGCAGCCCGCAGCCGGGGTCGCCCTCCCCCACCTTCCGCTCGGCCTCCCGGTACGCGGCGAGCACGCTCGCGGGGATCCCCTGCGCGCCCTCCCACACCACCTGCACCACGCTCTGCCCGGGCGCCTGCCCGGCCGCGGCGTCGGGGGTCGGACCGGGCGTCGGCTGCCCGGCCGTCCGCCCGTCCTCCGGCAGCAGCACGGCCGGGGGCTGCGGGCTGACCAGCGGCGGGAGTTCGGTGAAGTAGGAGGAGTCGCCCCCGGAGCGGCCCGGGCCGCCCGCCGCCGGGACGGGCTGCGCGCCGG